>CAMCNQ010000001.1 GCA_945875955.1 Limnohabitans sp. Rim8
CTGGCAAGCCGCGGGTTTTGACGATGCCCGCCAACGCGTGGCGCAGTTTGACCGCGAAGCCTGTGTGCTGCCCTTGCTCGACGCCACTTTGTTGCCTGTGGGAGGCACTTTGGCCTCGGCCGGTCAGCGCCACCACCAACTCACCCGCGTGCTGCGCGAGGCCATGCAATCGGTGCTGCGCCGCTTGCAGTGGGGGCAGGTGCTGCTGGCCACGGCCGGGTCCATCTCGCCCTTCATCGGTTTGCTGGGCACGGTTTGGGGCATTTTTAATGCCTTGAGCGGCATGGCCGATGGCGGCCCCATCCGCATCGAACAAATTGCCGGGCCTGTGGGCGAAGCCCTGGTCATGACCGCTGCCGGTCTGGCGGTGGCGATTCCGGCGGTGCTGGGCTACAACCTGCTGGGGCGGCGCATTGGCCAGATCGAGGCCGAACTCGAAGGCTTTGCGCACGATGTGCGGGCCTTGCTCGCTGGCCCTCAAGACTGACCAGCCATGGCTTTTGGACGCCTGCCCAGCCGCCCAAGCGATGCGCCCATGAGCGATATCAATGTCACGCCTTTGGTGGACGTGATGCTGGTGTTGCTGGTCATCTTCATCCTGACCGCGCCTTTGATGACCAGCGCCATTCGCCTGGACCTGCCCCAAAGCGAGGGCGGGGAGCCAGGGGCCGCGCTCCAGGCCGTGGTCCTGGTGGTCAATGCGCAAGGCCAATGGTTCCTGAACGACCAGCTCACTGCCGAAAACGATTTGCGCGAGCAACTGGCCCTAGCCGCCCGCCGCAACCCACTGACTGAGCTGGAACTGCGTGCCGATGCGTCTGTGCCCTATGGCCGGGTGGTTGAGGCCATGGGCCTGGCCCAAAAAGCCGGTTTGAGCCGGATTGGCTTTGTGGCCGAGGTGGTTTCCCCCTGAAGCCGCCCGCGTCCGAGCGGCTGTGGCCTTGCAGCGACCGCGCCTAGCCTGGGGCCTCCCAGCCCCTACAATTTAGCCCTATGCAAGACAAGTACAACCACCTCGAAGTCGAACCCGCAGCCCAGTCCCGCTGGACGGCTCGCGATGCCTACCGCGTCACCGAAGACGCCAGCAAAAAGAAGTTCTACGCCTGCTCCATGCTGCCCTACCCCAGCGGCAAGCTGCACATGGGCCATGTGCGCACCTACACCATCAACGACATGCTCACGCGCAGCCTGCGCATGAAGGGTTACAACGTGTTGATGCCCATGGGCTGGGACGCGTTTGGACTGCCGGCTGAAAACGCTGCCTTGAAGAACGGCGTGCCACCGGCCCAGTGGACCTTGGAAAACATCGCTTACATGAAAAAGCAGATGCAGGCCATGGGCTTGGCCATCGATTGGTCGCGTGAAGTCGCCACTTGCGATCCGACCTATTACAAGTGGAACCAGTGGCTGTTTCTGAAGATGCTGGACAAAGGCATTGCCTACCGCAAGACCCAAATCGTCAACTGGGACCCGGTGGACCAGACCGTGCTGGCCAATGAGCAGGTGATCGATGGCAAAGGCTGGCGCACCGGGGCCGAGGTTGAAAAGCGCGAAATCCCGGGCTACTACCTGAAGATCACCGCTTACGCCCAAGAGTTGCTGGACCATGTGCAGATCGGCAACGACAAGGCCACCTTGAACGGCTGGCCCGACAAGGTCCGCCTGATGCAGGAAAACTGGATTGGCAAATCCGAGGGTGTGCGCTTTGCCTTCCCGCATGCCATAGCGGGCGCGGACGGCGGCTTGATTGGCGACGGCAAAATGCATGTGTTCACCACCCGCGCCGACACCCTCATGGGCGTGACTTTTTGCGCCGTCGCGGCCGAGCACCCCTTGGCCTTGCACGCGGCGGCCAGCCAACCCGCATTGGCGGCGTTCTTGCAAGAGTGCCAATCGGGCGGCACCACCGAGGCCGAAATGGCCACCCAAGAAAAAAAGGGCATGCCCACAGGGCTGTTCGTCAGCCATCCGCTCACGGGTGATCCGCTTGAAGTCTGGGTTGGCAATTACGTGCTGATGAGCTATGGCGATGGCGCGGTGATGGGCGTTCCCGCGCACGACGAGCGTGATTTCGCCTTTGCCTTGAAATACAAGCTGCCCATCAAGCCCGTGGTGTCGGTCAAAGACCAGGTGTTTGACCCGCAAGTCTGGCACGAGTGGTATGCCGACAAAGCCCATGCCGTGTGCGTCAACTCGGGCGTACTCGATGGCTTGGGCCAAAAGGCAGCAGTCAGCAAGGTGGCCGAGCTGTTGGCCGACAAAGGCTTGGGCGAAAAGAAAACCACCTGGCGTCTGCGCGACTGGGGCGTCAGCCGTCAGCGCTACTGGGGCACACCGATCCCTATCATCCATTGCGAGGTGCATGGTGCCGTGCCCGTGCCTGAAAAAGACCTGCCCGTGGTTTTGCCCCGCGACTGCATTCCCGACGGCTCAGGCAACCCGCTGTTGAAGCACGAAGGTTTTCACGCGGGCGTGACTTGCCCGGTTTGCGGCAAGCCTGCTCGCCGCGAAACCGACACGATGGACACTTTCGTGGATTCGTCTTGGTACTTCATGCGCTATTGCGACCCCAGCAATACCGAGCAGATGGTGGCCGAAGGTGCCGATTACTGGATGCGTGACCCCAACCAGGCCACCGGTGGCAGCGGCATGGACCAATACATTGGCGGCATTGAACACGCCATCTTGCACCTGCTGTACGCCCGCTTTTGGACCAAGGTCATGCGCGACATGGGCTTGGTCAAGGTGGATGAACCTTTCAGCAAATTGCTCACGCAAGGCATGGTGCTCAACCACATCTATTCACGCCGCACCGCCAAGGGAGGCAAAGACTATTTCTGGCCGCATGACGTCGAACATGTGTTGGACGACGCCGGCAAGGTGTTGGGCGCCAAGCTCAAGAACGCGGCCGACAGCGGTGATGGCCGATTGCCAGTGGGCACGGCCATCGACTACGAAGGCGTGGGCACCATGTCCAAGTCCAAGAACAACGGCGTGGACCCGCAGGACCTGATTGAAAAGTACGGTGCCGACACGGCTCGTCTGTACACCATGTTCACCGCACCACCCGAGGTGACCTTGGAGTGGAACGACTCGGCCGTGGAAGGCAGCTACCGCTTTTTGCGCCGGGTCTGGAACTTTGCTTTCAAGCACCACGGGCTGCTGCGTTTTGCCACCAGCCAAGACCTGAGCCAGGCTGCTTTGGGCGACTCGGCCAAGGCCCTGCGCCGCGAGATGCACTTGGTGCTCAAGCAAGTGGGCTACGACTACGAGCGCATGCAATACAACACCGTGGTGTCCGGTTGCATGAAGCTGCTCAATGCGCTGGAAGACTTCAAGCCCGATGGCAGTGGGCCTTTCAAAGAAGGCAACACCGCCGTCCTGTGCGAAGGCGTTTCGATTTTGTTGCGCATGCTCTACCCCGCCTGCCCGCACATCACCGACGACATCTGGCAGCAGCTGGGTTTGGCCAAGGCGGTTGGCGAATTGCTCGACGCGCCTTGGCCCGAAGTCGACGAATCGGCTTTGCAGCGCGACGAGATCGAGCTCATGCTGCAAATCAATGGCAAGTTGCGTGGCGCGATCGTGGTGCCGGCCACGGCCGACAAGGCGCATATTGAAGCCGCCGCTTTGGCCAGCGAAGCCTTCTTGAAACAAGCCGCTGGCGCTGCGCCCAAAAAGGTCATCGTCGTGCCGGGACGCCTGGTCAACGTGGTGGTCTGAAGGATCCATGACACACCCACGCCGGTCTTTTTTGCACTGCCTGAGCCTGGTGGCCTTGACGGGCGGGCTCACCGGCTGTGGGTTTGCGCTGCGCCAAAACAATGAATTTGCTTTCAAAACCCTCTACACCAACTTCACGGCCACTTCGCCCGTAGGGGTCGAGTTGCGCCGCAACCTGTTGGGGACAGGGCGTATCGAGTTGCTCACCGATCCGAAAGAAATGCCCCGCTCGGATGCGATCCTGGACATCCTGAGCGAAGACCGGCAGCAGGTCGCGGTGGGCGTGAGCGCCACAGGGCAAGTGCGCGAGTTGCAGCTGCGCCTGCGGGTGCGTTTTCGCCTGCGAACGCCACAAGGCCTGGAGCTGATTGCACCCACCGATTTGTACCAACAACGCGACTTGAGTTTCTCCGAAACCGCGGCGCTGTCCAAAGAAATCGAGCAAGGCATTTTGTACCGCGACATGCAAACCGACATCGTGCAGCAGATCATGCGCCGCCTGTCGGCGGTCAAGCCGCAAGGCCTGCCGGCGGCCAAGCCCTGATGCCCAAGGGCTGAGCACGCGCATGCAACTGGCTTTCCCACAACTGAGCGCGCACCTGCAAAAAGGCCTGCGCAGCCTCTATGTTTTGCACGGCGATGAACCCTTGCTCATCCAAGAAGCGGCCGATGCCATTCGGGCCCATGCGCGTGCCCAAGGCTTCAGCGAACGCAGCGTGCACACCGTGGCGGGCGCGCATTTCGACTGGAGTGAAGTGCTGGCCGCGGGTGGCTCGCTCAGCCTGTTTGCCGACAAACAAATCCTTGAAGTGCGGGTGCCTTCTGGCAAACCGGGCAAAGAAGGCAGCGCGGCGATTCAGCAACTGGCCGCTGCAGCCCAAGGCAATGACACCACGCTGAGCTTGTTTTTGCTGCCACGGCTGGATGCGGCCACGCGCAAAGGCGCTTGGTTTGGGGCACTTGAAAACGCGGGTGTGTCGGTTCAGCTCGACCCGGTAGAGCGCCCAGCCTTGCCCCAGTGGATCGCGCAACGCCTGCAACTGCAGGGCCAACAGGTGGCAGCGGGTGAAGAAGGCCAGCGCAGCTTGCAGTTTTTTGCCGACCGGGTGGAAGGCAATTTGTTGGCTGCGCACCAGGAAATCCAGAAATTGGGCCTGCTCTACCCTGCGGGCGAACTCAGCCATGAACAACTGGCGGCCGCTGTGGTCAATGTGGCCCGCTACGATGTCTTCAAGCTCTCCGAGGCCGTGCTCTCGGGCCAAGTGGCTCGGGTGCAGCGCATGCTTGACGGCTTGCAGGCCGAAGGCGAGGCCGCGGTCTTGGTGCACTACACCTTGGCCGAAGACATCCGCGCTTTGAAGCGCGTCAAAGACGCCATGATCGCCGGCAAGCCCATGCCATTGGCCCTGCGCGAGCAGCGGGTGTGGGGGCCGCGTGAGCGCCTGTTTGAGCGGGTGCTGCCGCGCCTGAGCGAAACCCGTTTGAACGGCCTGCTGCAAGCGGCCCACCAAGTGGACGGCATCGTCAAAGGCCTGAAAGTCCCCGACTGGCCCACGGACCCATGGCAGGCTTTGCAGCGCTTGGCGGTGCGCACCGCGCGCTTTTGCAATGTGCGTTGAGGCGCGCACAAGTGGCGCTTACCGAAAACGGGTCAAAAAGTTTTAAAAATAATTCCGGCAAGAAAAAAAACCTTGTCTGGGTTCTGCGAAAATGCCTGCATGACTGAATTGAACACCGCTGAACACACTCAGGCACTGGGGCAGCAGGCCAAAAAAGCCTCTGCCTTGATGGCCAAGGCCTCGGCCGATGTCAAAAACAAAGCCTTGCGCCATTTGGCCGCATTGCTGCGCGACAACACCCAGGCCTTGCAAGAAGACAACGCCCGCGATTTGGTGCGCGCCCAAGACGCGGGCTTGTCCGAGCCCATGCTTGACCGCCTGAAACTCAGCCCCAAAGTGCTGGAAACCTGCGCCCAGGGCTGTGAACAGCTGGCGGCCATGCCCGACATGATTGGTGAAATTTTGGGCATGAAGCAAATGCCCAGTGGCATCCGTGTGGGCCAGATGCGGGTGCCCATTGGGGTGTTCGGCATGATTTTTGAGAGCCGCCCCAATGTGACCATCGAGGCGGCCAGCCTGTCCATCAAAAGTGGCAATGCCTGCATTTTGCGTGGCGGCTCCGAAGCCATTGAGTCCAACAAAGCACTGGCCAAACTGGTTCAGCAGGCGCTCTCTTACAGTGGCTTGCCCACCGAGGCGGTGCAGTTGGTGCAGACCACCGACCGCGCCGCCGTGGGCCAACTCATCACCATGCCCCAATACGTGGATGTGGTCATTCCCCGTGGCGGCAAGGGCCTGATTGAGCGCATCAGCGCCGAGGCCAAGGTGCCCGTCATCAAGCACCTGGATGGCAATTGCCACACCTACGTGGACGACCCCTGCGACATGGCCATGGCCGTCAAGGTGGCGGACAATGCCAAGACCCAAAAATACAGCCCTTGCAACGCCAGCGAAGGTTTGTTGGTCGCGCGTGGCGTGGCGGCCGCGTTTTTGCCCCAAATTGGTGCGCTTTATGCCGCCAAGGGGGTAGAGATGCGTTGCTGCTCAAAGGCCAAGGCCATTTTGAGCCAGGTCAACGGGGCCAACTTGAAAGACGCGACCGAGCAAGACTGGTTTCAGGAATACCTGGCCCCCATCATCAGCATCAAGGTGGTGGAGGGAATTGAGCAGGCCATTGCCCACATCAACCACTACAGCAGCCACCACACCGACGCCATCGTGACGCGCGACCACATGAATGCCCAGCGCTTTTTGCGCGAAGTGGACTCGGCCAGCGTGATGGTCAACACCAGCACCCGTTTTGCCGATGGTTTTGAGTTTGGCCTGGGGGCAGAAATCGGCATTTCGACCGACAAATTCCATGCCCGGGGGCCGGTTGGCATCGAGGGTTTGACCTCGCTCAAGTACGTTGTGCTCGGTGATGGTGAAATCCGCACCTGAACGCCCCATTCGGGGGCATTGTTCAGCAGGTGCTTGTAATCGTGCCGACAGGCCCCATATCATTTCTTGGTTTTAGCCCCAATTAGCCGCAAAAAGGTCGCCCATGGTCCCGCATCTCGTCACCGCCCTGAACGGCCCCATCAATGAGTTGGAGCAGCGCATTCTGGACTCCATGCCCGCTATCGAGCGCTGGTTTCGCCTGGAATGGATGGAGCACACCCCGCCTTTTTACACCTCGGTGGACATTCGCAATGCGGGTTTCAAATTGGCCCCGGTGGACACCAATTTGTATCCCGGTGGCTGGAACAACCTGACCCCTGAGATGCTGCCCTTGGCGGTTCAGGCCGCCCAAGCAGCGGTTGAAAAGATCTGCCCTGAGGCCAAAAACCTCTTGATCATTCCGGAAAACCACACCCGCAACACCTTTTACCTGAGCAATGTGCTTCAGTTGCAACGCATTTTTCACATGGCTGGCCTGAATGTGCGCATTGGCTCCATCAACCCTGAAATCAAGGAAACCACCACCATTGATCTGCCCAGCGGTGAAAGCATCACCTTGGAGCCGGTGGTGCGCGGCACACACCGCCTGGGCTTGAAAGAATTTGACCCATGCACCATCTTGCTCAACAACGACTTGTCGGCCGGTGCACCGGGCATCTTGGAAGAGCTCAATGAACAATTTTTGCTGCCCCCCTTGCACGCGGGCTGGAGCGTGCGCCGCAAGACCAAGCACTTTGAGTGCTACGAGGAAGTGGCCAAGCGCTTTGGCAAATTGCTGGGCATTGACCCTTGGCTGATCAACCCCATGTTCAGCCGCTGCGGAGATGTGAACTTCGCCGACGGCGAGGGCATGGACGTTTTGCGCAGCCATGTGGATGCCTTGCTGACCAAGATCAAGCGCAAATACAAGGAATACGGCATCAATGAAAAGCCGTTTGTGATCGTTAAAGCCGACAACGGCACCTATGGCATGGGCATCATGACCGTGCGCGATGTGGCCGACTTGGACAGTTTGAACCGCAAAACCCGCAACAAAATGAATGTCATCAAAGACGGCCAGACCGTCAACGATGTGATCATTCAAGAAGGCGTGCTCACCAATGAGCGCATCAACGAAGCCGTGGCCGAACCCGTCGTTTACATGATGGACCGTTATGTGGTGGGCGGTTTTTACCGTGTGCATGCCGATCGCGGCGTGGACGAGAACCTGAACGCCCCGGGTGCCAGCTTTGTGCCACTGGCCTTTGCCGACACCCCGCACCTGCCCCAGCCGGGCATCAAGCCGGGCGCCAGCGTTCCCAACCGTTTTTACATGTATGGCGTGATTGGCCGTTTGGCCATGCTGGCGGCCAGTTACGAGCTGGAAGCCACCGATCCCGAGGCTGAGCAGTACGAGTGAAGTTGTTGCACTGCAACAAAACCCCGAGGCCAACCGTGACACAGGGCTGTCATTGGGCGCAAAATAGCCATCTTCAAGACTAAAAGCCTGGCCCCCGGTTGGGCCATTTTCTGTGTCATCAACAAAATCCTCCCTCGCCGCCCTGACCCTGGGCGCCATTGGCGTGGTTTATGGCGACATCGGCACCAGTGTGCTGTACGCGATGAAAGAGGTGTTTGGTTCAGGCCACGTGCCTTTCACGCCCGACAACGTTTACGGCATTCTTTCCATCTTTTTTTGGACCCTGACCACCATCGTGTCGGTCAAGTACGTGGTTCTGGTGCTGCGCGCCGACAACCACGGCGAAGGCGGCCTGGTCGCCATGTTGGCGCTGGCCTCGCAATCGGTCAAAGACAAACCCCAACTGCGCAAAGTCTTGTTGCTGGTCGGCATCTTTGGGACCTGCTTGTTTTACGGCGATGGCGTCATCACGCCGGCTATTTCGGTGCTGTCTGCTGTTGAAGGTTTGGAGATCATCTCCCCCAACTTCAAAAAGGCGGTGATTCCCCTCACCTTGGTCATCTTGTTCCTGCTGTTTTGGGTGCAAAAGCGTGGCACCGCCGGCATTGGCAAATTCTTTGGTCCCATCACGCTGGTGTGGTTCCTCGCCATTGCGGTGCTGGGCGTGACACACATTGCCCACCACCCAGAGATTTTGCTGGCCATCAGCCCGCATTACGCGCTGGGCTTCATGTGGAATGAGCCGGGCATCACTTTCATCATTTTGGGCGCGGTGGTGCTGTGCGTCACGGGTGGCGAAGCCCTGTACGCCGACATGGGCCACTTTGGCAAAAAACCCATACGCCTGGCCTGGTTCAGCGTCGTCATGCCTTGCCTGACCTTGAACTATTTTGGCCAAGGGGCCTTGCTGCTGTCCAATCCCGAAGCCGTCAAAAACCCGTTCTACATGATGGCACCCGACTGGGCCTTGGTGCCCTTGGTGGGTCTGGCCACCATGGCCACCGTCATCGCCTCACAAGCCTTGATTACTGGCGCTTTCAGCGTGACCAAGCAGGTCATTCAATTGGGGTATTTGCCGCGCTTGCAGGTGCAACACACCAGCGAAACCGACACCGGGCAGGTTTACATGCCCTTTGTGAACTGGGGCTTGTTTGTCGCCATTGTGTTGGCCGTGGTCATGTTCAAGTCGTCCAGCAACCTGGCGGCGGCCTATGGCATTGCGGTGTGCACCGACATGCTGATCACCACCGTGCTCACTTTCTTTGTGATCCGCTACGCCTGGAAGCTGCCCTTGGCGCTGTGCATCGCTGCGACGGGCTTTTTCTTCGTGGTCGATCTGGCGTTTTGGGCCTCCAACATGCTCAAACTCTTGGACGGTGGTTGGTTCCCCCTGTTCATTGGCGCGGCCGTGTTCACCTTGATGCTCACTTGGCACGATGGCCGTCGTTTGCTCAACGCCTCTTTGCGCTCGGACGCTTTGCATTTGCCCGATTTCTTGGAAGCCGTGTTCATCTCGCCGCCCACGCGCGTAGAAGGCACGGCCGTATTTTTGACGGCTGAGACCGGCACTGTGCCCAACGCCTTGTTGCACAACCTCAAGCACAACAAGGTGTTGCACGAGCGCAATTTGTTTGTTACCGTGCGCAGCCACGAGGTGCCGCGTGTGGGCTTGGGTCAGCGCTTGGATGTGACGCCGCTTGGACACGATTCCTGGCAAGTCATCGTCAACTACGGCTTCAAGGACAACCCCGACTTGCCAAGCGCCTTGGCCAGCATCGAAGGCGAAGGCTACAAGCTCGACCCGATGACGACCAGTTATTTCTTGTCACGCGACATCGTGATTCCCACCATTGGCGGCGGCATGGCCACTTGGCGCGAAAAATTGTTTGCCAGCATGCACCACAACGCCAGCGGTGCTGCCGCATTCTTGAACTTGCCCACCAATGCGGTGGTGGAACTGGGCTCGAAAATCGAAATTTAATCGGGGGCTTCTCAAAGCCAAGCATGGGTTTTTGGACCCGCCCCGCCATACTCTGCAACAATTCGATGGGTAAGCCCTGCTGGCAGCAGCTGCGGGTGAGCAAAGCGGCGAATTTTTACAAAAGGTGGGCATGCAAAAACCTGCGCATTGGGTGCATCGTTTCACGCGCCGTGTGGCCTTTGGCCTGCCACAGACGCTCGAATTGCCCAAAGACCCCTTGGCATGGGCCAAAGACCAACTTCTGCGCCCTCACGCCATGGACATTTTGGAGCAAGACGGCACCCCCCGTACCGATTTGCCCGAATGGGTCAAGTTGCTTTGGCGCATGGACGATGTGATGCATGCCTTTGAAAAACACAGGCTGCTTGTGCGGGAGTCTTTCGAAAAAAGCGGGCGTTTGTCCAAAGCCGCATACCAAGCCGAAAGGCGAAGAGAAGTTTCGATTCCCTATCACCAAGTCGAACACTGGAAAGAGGTGCAAGCGCGCGCGACCACGGCGCTTTATGGGGGCGCGCCGGTGTTCGAAAGGTTCTGGCATTTTTGGACCAACCACTTCATGGTGGCCCCAGGCAACCAAAACAACGACACCTTGGTCGGGCCTTTTCAGCGCAGTTTGCGCGAGAAAATGTTGGGCTCCTTCAGAGACATGCTGTGGCATGCCACCACGCACCCGGGCATGCTGGTTTATCTGGACAACAACAACAACACCGGGCCACGCTCCAAGGCAGCCCGCGAAAAGTGGACAAGCCACAGCATCAACGAAAACCTGGGCAGAGAACTGCTGGAGTTGTTCACCCTCAGCCCGCAAAGCGGCTATGGGCAAAAGGATGTGGAAGCCGTCACCTTGATACTCACGGGTTGGCGCGACATGCGCCCGGCCAAGTCGAAAAAAATGGGTGTGCCTTTGGGCACGTATTTCGATTTCAACTTCCACGAGCCTGGCTCGCAAGAGGTGATGGGTAAAACCTACGACGCGCTGTTTCGGCCTTCTGCCAAATTGGAAAACTTGATCAGCGACTTGGCCATTCACCCTGCCACAGCCAGGCATTTGGCGCGCAAATTGTGCGTCTATTTTATGGACGATGAGCCGCCTGAAGCCGCCATTGGGCATGTGGAAAAAGTCTTTACCCAGTCCAAAGGGCATTTGCCTGCGGTGCACGCGGCCGTGCTGGACATGTGTTGGCTGCATTTGGAGCAAACCCAGAAATTTTTGTCGCCTGAAACATGGTTGTTGCAAACATGGAATTTGTCGGGCTTGGCCCCGCCGCGCACCCCCCCGTTGGACGAAAGGGGCGGGTTGAAAACCCACCATCTCATGGCCGATTTGGGCCAAGCTTTGCCGCGATGCCCGCAGCCCAATGGCTGGCCCATCCGTTCGGTCGATTGGATTTCCAAGGAAATGCTGGACCGCAGGGTGCGATTTGCCGCTCTCCTCAGCCGCGATTGGCGACAACAAAATGGGCACAGCAGACATGCTTTGGAGGCCATGTGCGAGCGGCATTTTGAGCCTGAGAGCCCGGAGTTGAAAGTGATTCGAAGTGTGTTGGACCGGGGCGAAATTGGCGACGCCTACACCTTGTTCCATGCCAGCCCCAGCTTGCTTTGGAGTTGACCGCCATGCAAAGAAGACAATGGATGAAAGCCACCAGCGCGGCCGCCTTGAGTTTTGCGGGCTTTCCCGCATGGGGTGGCAAGGCCGACGCGCAAGCCCCCCGCTTGTTGGTGGTGATGCTGCGTGGCGCGATGGATGGACTCAGTGCCGTGCCACCTGTGGCCGATGCAAACTATTTCCGCATTCGGCCCAGCTTGGCCATTCAAAACAGCCTGCCGCTGGATGCGTCGTTCGGCCTGCACCCGAGCTTGCAGCACCTACACGAGTTGTGGGGGCAAAGGCAATTGGCGATTGTCCACAGCACCGGCTTTTCCTACTTTGGACGCTCGCACTTTGAGGGGCAAGACCTCATGCAGTCTGGCATGAACAAGCCCTATGCATCGGCCTCGGGTTGGCTGGGCCGGGCCATGCAAATGGCCCAGGTGTCAGGTGGTGTGTCCATCTCCATTCCCATGCCCTTGATTTTGCGTGGCAACCCCAGTTCGGCCACCCAATTTCCGAATTGGATGCCACCCCTGACCCCCAAGCTGACCGATGCGCTTGCTGCCTTGTGGGCGCAAGACCCTTTGATTTCGCCCTATGCCGCCAGCTTAAAGGCCGATGCCATCTCAAAACCAGATCGCATGGGCCGTCAAGAATACGTGGCCGCACGGTCCTTCTCCGAATTGGGCCGTTTGGCGGGGCGGGAAATGCGTGCGCCACAAGGCCCCCGTGTGGGCTTGGTTGATTTCACGCATGGTTTTGACACCCATGCCAACCAAGGTGCTGAGCAAGGGGGCTTGGCCGATCAATTGCAGCAGTTGGACCGCTTGGTCAAAGCCTACCAAGATGAAATGGGCCCCGCTTGGGCCAATGCCTTGGTGGTGACCGTCACCGAATTTGGCCGAACTGCCGCTGAAAATGGCACCACAGGGACCGACCACGGCGTGGGCACTTGTTGCTTTTTGGCTGGTGGTTTGATCAGCGAAGCCAAGGTGTATTCAGATTGGCGTGGGTTGTCGAAAGACCAGCTGTTTGAAGGAAGGGATTTGCCCGCCACGATCGATGTGGCGGCGGTGTATGCGCGGGTGGTCGAACGGGTGTTTCAAATTCCGCCCCAGCGCATTGGCGATCAAGTGATCGCCCACCAAGCCAGTCGCGCTTTAAAGGGCTTGTTGGATTTGGCTTGATGCCTGACCGCCTCTGAAAGGCGTGCCAAGTTTCAAGATGCGCGGCACTCTCCCATGGCCTCACCCATGCAAACGGGGCGTTCGGCCAGCCAGTCGGGCATGAATTGCATGCGGCCTTTGGCAAACAGCATCACCACCGTGGAGCCGAGCAAAAAGCGACCCATCTCATCGCCCTGGGCCAAGGCAATGTGCGCGTTCGCGTAATCCCACTGACGCACTTTGCCCGGACGCGGCGGGTTCACAACGCCATGCCACACGGTGGCCATGCTGCCCACCACCGTGGCACCCACCAAGACCATGACAAACGGGCCGTGCGCGCCATCAAACACGCACACCACCCGTTCGTTGCGCGCAAACAGACCGGGCACGCCGCGGGCTGTGGTGGGGTTGACCGAAAACAGATCGCCAGGCACATGGACCATGCGGGTCAAGCGGCCCGCACAGGGCATGTGGATGCGGTGGTAGTCGCGCGGGCTGAGGTACAAGGTGGCAAATTCGCCCTCTTGAAACTGCGCGGCCAGCGCCGCATCGCCGCCCACCAGGGCCTGTGTGCTGTAGCTGTGGCCCTTGGCCTGCAAGAGCTGGTCGCCCACAATGGGACCGCATTGGCTGATGGCGCCGTCCACCGGGCTGACCCATGTCGCCTGCGCCAAGGGGCGTACAGCCGGACGCAAAGGGCGGGTGAAAAATTCGTTGAAGCTTTTGTACGCGGCGGTGTCCGGGTTGACCGCTTCCGCCATGTTGACGTCGTAGCGTTTGACAAACCACTGGATGATGGCCGTGGTCACGCCGCCCCATTGGCCGCTGGCCACCCAGCCGGCAAAAGCGGTCAGGGCTTGTTTGGGCAAAAGGTATTGCGACGCAACCGCCAAGCGGTCAAAAACAGAACTGGACATGGGGGGCCCGCCAAAGCGGTTCAAGACAATGCCGTGATTTTATCGGGCGACGCATGCCACCAGGCCGCAGCCTGGATTCGCACAAAAAAGCAGCAAGCCTGGACAGCCCCGAGGGGCCTTTGGCGAGACGGGCCCCGCCAAGCGGCGTGCCTTGCAGGACCACACCACGCTGTCGCCCCGCAAGGCCCTGGAGGGCGCTAGGCTTGCGCCGCCAAAGGCACAATACCGGTATGAAAACCCCTTTGCTATCGGCCCTGCACTTGGTCAAACGCTATGGCGACACCACGGTGGTCAACGACCTGTCTTTCTACATCGAGCCCGGCGAGTGCTTGGGCGTGATTGGCCCCAATGGCGCGGGCAAAACCACCACTTTGCGCATGTGTTTGGGCTTGTGTGAGCCCGATGGTGGTGAAATTCGCTGCTTCGATGGCCTGCAGATGCCCCGCGATGCCTTGGCCATCAAGTCCCGCTTGGGGGTGGTGGCGCAAATGGACACGCTGGATCCGGACTTCACTGCCGAAGAAAATCTGCTGGTTTTTGGCCGCTATTTCGGCCTGCCGGACGCCGTGATCCGCCAACGCATTCCCCAGTTGCTCGAGTTTGGTGCCTTGAGCCACAAGGCCAAAGCCAAACCCGGTGAATTGTCGGGTGGCATGAAGCGACGCCTGAGCCTGGCCCGCGCCTTGATCAACCAGCCCCAGTTGCTGATGCTCGATGAGCCCACCACAGGGCTGGACCCGCAAGCGCGCCACCTGATGTGGGAGCGCTTGCAGGTCTTGCTGCAAGAAGGCAAATCGATTTTGCTGACCACCCATTTCATGGACGAGGCCGAGCGCCTGTGTTCTCGCCTCTTGGTGCTGGACCAAGGCCGCAAGATCGCCGAGGGCAAACCGCGCGACCTGATCGCCCAGCATCTGGAGCCCGAGGTGGTCGAGGTGTTTGGCCAAGGGGCCGTGGCCCTGGCGCAAGAGGCCCGCCTGAAGGCCCTGGCTGGCCGTGTGGAAGTGAGCGGGGAAACCGTGTTTTTCTACACCCAAGACAGCCGCGCCTTGATGCATGCGCTGGAGGCCTGGCCCACACTGCGCACCTTGCACCGCCCTTCCAACCTGGAAGACCTGTTCTTGAAATTGACCGGACGCCAGATTCGGGAAGAGGGTTAAGCCATGAGTCAAATTCAAAACAACATCTGGGCCGCGCCCCGCCTGTCCATGCGCTGGTGGCCGGTGTTCCAGCGCAACTGGCTGGTCTGGAAAAAACTGGCCATCCCCAGTTTGGTGGGCAACATCGCCGAGCCGCTGATGTGGCTGGTGGCCTTTGGTTACGGCTTGGGTTCACTGGTCGGGCAGATCGAGATGGGCGGCGAGAAGGTGCCCTACATCTTGTTTTTGGCCAGCGGCAGCATCTGCATGAGCGCCATGAACGCGGCCACTTTTGAGGCCCTGTACTCGGCCTTTTCTCGCATGCATGTGCAAAAAACCTGGGACGGCATCATGAACGCCCCGGTACGGCTCGATGATGTGGTGCTGGCCGAAATGCTGTGGGCCGCATTCAAGGCCTTGTTCACGGTCACCGCCATCCTGGGCGTGATGCTGCTGCTGGACATCAGCCACAGTTGGAAGCTCTTGGTCGCCTGGCCGGTGCTGCTGGGCGTGGGCATCACCTTCAGCTGCATGGCGCTGATCTTCAACGCGCTGGCCAAGGGCTATGACTTTTTCACCTACTACTTCACCCTGTTCCTCACGCCCATGATGTTTTTGTCAGGCATCTTTTTTCCTCGCGATCAACTGCCCGGCTTTGTGCGCGTGGTGGCCGACTGGCTGCCGCTGTCGGTGGCCGTCGACTTGGTGCGGCCGATGTTCCTGGACCGTTGGCCAGACGAACCGGTGCGGCTGGTGGGGGTGTTGGCGCTGTATGCGGTGGTGTCGTTTTGGATTGCGCTGGCGTTGACGCGAAAGCGGTTTCGGGGTTGAGCGGTTTGGCCGCCCAGCGGTCCATCAGGTCGGCTGGCTCAGGGCCTGCACCCACTCGATCTGTCTTGGCAAACACCGCGTCTCCAAATCGTAGTTCTCCACCGCAAAGGCCCGCGCTTGCGCGCCAAGCCTTGCGCGTTCGGTGGGGTTGTCGCACAGCGCAATGACCTGCTGCGCCAGCGCCGCCGGGTCAAAGAAGTCCACCAGTTGGCCGGTCTCGCCATGGCGAATGGCTTCGCGCACCGGGGCGGTGTCGCTGGCCACAATGGCGCAGCCTGCGCTCATGGCTTCCAGCAAGCTCCAGCTGAGCACAAAGGGGTAGGTCAGGTACACATGCACCGTGGCCACTTGCAGCACGTGCAAAAAGTCCTTGTAAGGCACTTTGCCCACAAAGTGAACGCGTTGCAGATCGAGTTGGTCTTTGACTTCGTTCAAATAAATATCGCGCCAGGTTTGCGCCTGCCCATCGGCGGCGGCCGGGGCGGCAGCGCCGTAGCTGACGTCGTTGCCGCCGATCACCACCACTTGCGCGTTGGGGCGGGCTTGCAAGATGGCGGGCAAGGCCCGCATGAACTGGTGGTAGCCCCGATAAGGCTCTAAATTGCGGTTGACGAAGCTGATGACCTCGTCCTGGGCGCTGAGCGCCAGTGGGCCTTGCGCTGTCTCTAAGCGCAGCGTGGCCTTGGGGTCGGGTCGGATCAGGTCGGTGCGAATGCCGTCGTGGATCACGGCGATGCGCGAGGCAAAGGGTTTTGGAAACAAAGACGCTTGCCAATGCGTGGGGGAAATGCCCGCCTGCACACGCGGAAAGTGCAGCTCGTAGTTGGCGTTTTTCATTTGCAAGCGGCAAGCGTTGTCGGCGGTGGGGAGGCCAAATTCCGGGTCAAAACCGACATCGGCACCCTCGGCCTTGTAGAAAAACTCGCAGTAAATGCCCATGCGGGCCTGTGGCCAGACCTGGTGCAAAAACAGGCTTTCACCCCAACCGGGATGGGCCACGATCACATCGGGCACAAAGCCCTGTTCGCGCATTTGCATGGCCGCTTGCCAGGCGGCTTCGCCGCGCAGGGTTTTGACCTCCAAATCCGCCATCCAGCGCTGGGTGCCCTGACCGGGGCGGCCTTGCACGCCATAGCGCACCAAGGCCACGCCCGGCATGGGCGGGCTGGCGTTGATGTGCATGGCCACCACGCGGTGCCCCAGGCGGGCCAAGGCGGGGGCCAGGTGCTTGAATTGACCAGGGAAATTCTGGTGGACAAAAAGGATGTTCATGGTGTCAGGTCTCGGGCTGAATCATCGCATGCGCGACAGCCAGATCCCGTTCAGCGTCAGCAGCCTGTGGCGGGGGGCCGTTAAGATGCCTGGGGTCCGTTTTATCCCGTTTTCAAGAAAGTACAGCGATGAGCATTCAAACCGTAGGCATCATTGGCGCAGGCACCATGGGCCATGGCATTGCACAGGCATGCGCCGTTTCAGGCGTTTCCGTGGTGATGGTCGATATTTCTGAAGCAGCCGTGGCCAAAGGCCTGGCCAGCGTGGCCAGCAGCCTGGACCGCATGGTCAAAAAAGAAAAAATCAGCGAAGCCGACAAGGCCGCTGCGCTGGCCCGCATCCAAGGCAGCACACGTTACGAAGACCTCCAAGGCGCGCAACTGGTGATCGAGGCGGCGACCGAAAACCATGAGCTGAAAGTCAAAATCTTGAAGCAGCTGGATGCTTTGTTGGCCCCCAACGTGATCATTGCGTCCAACACTTCGTCGATCTCCATCACCCAGTTGGCCGCTGCCACCCAGCGTGCCGACCGTTTCATTGGCATGCATTTCTTCAATCCCGTGCCCGTCATGGCGCTGGTGGAAATCATCCGGGGCCTGCAAACCAGCGACGCCACACACGACGCGGTGCACGCGATGGCACTGGCGCTGGGCAAAACCCCGATCACCGTGAAAAATGCCCCCGGCTTTGTGGTCAACCGCATCCTGGTGCCCATGATCAACGAGGCCTTCTTTGTACTGGGCGAAGGCCTGGCCGAGGCCGAGGCGATCGACGCGGGCATGAAGCTGGGCTGCAACCAGCCCATTGGCCCGCTGGCGCTGGCCGACATGCTTGGCCTTGATGTGTGCCTGGCCGTGATGGAGGTCTACCTCAAAGAGTTTGGCGACAGCAAATACCGCCCCAGCCCGCTGCTGAAAGAAATGGTGGCTGCGGGTCGTCTGGGCCGAAAGACGGGGCAGGGCGTTTACAAGTACTGAAGTTCTTGTCGCAAGATCCCTGGGTTTGTGTTCATCGATCTTGCGAGACATTCATCACCAAGCCGGGTTTCGCCCCGGCAGGCGACTCACTTTCTCTTGCTTCGCCAAGAGAAAGTAAGCAAAGAGAAGGCGAGCCGAATTCGTCGTCCCTTCGCTGGCGCTCAGGGCGCGCTGCGTTGCTCGGTCTGAACGGGGTGCGCCGCAAACTCGCTTCGCTCAAACACGCGTCGCCCCTTTTCCGTTCAGCCCTGCGCTACTCGCCGACGCATAACGGCAGGGAGGAACACCATACTGTCACTTTCGTGAACGAAGACGCTTCCACTTGGCCTCTAACATGAGGCCATGAACACCACCCCCCATCCTGAAGGCCAGATCGACTGCAGCGTACACGGTGCCGTCCTTCAAATCTGCATCAACCGCCCGGCCAAGCGCAATGGCTTCACACCCAAGATGTTCCGCGAACTGGGCGAGGCCTACACCCGGCTTGACGATGATCACTCGCTGCGTGTGGGTGTGCTCTGTGCGGCGGGTGCGCACTTCACCGCCGGGCTGGATTTGCCCACCATCGCGCCACTCATGCAGCGCGGCGAAAAGGCCGTGCCGCTGGGGCTGGTGGACCCGCTGAACCTGGGCATGGACGGTTACCGCAGGCGCACAAAACCCATGGTGGTGGCGGTGCAGGGCGTCACTTACACGCTGGGTATTGAACTCATGCTGGCCGCCGACATCGTGGTGGCGGCCGATGACTGCCGGTTTTCGCAACTGGAGGTGCAGCGCGGCATCATGGCCACGGGTGGTGCTACCCTGCGCATGGCCGAGCGCGCGGGTTCGGGCAACGCGCTGTTGCATTTGCTCACGGGCGATGTGTTTGACAGCGCCGAGGCCTTGCGCCTGAACTTTGTGCAAAAGGTGGTGCCTGCGCCAGATTTGCTGGCCGAGGCCCTGCGCATCGCCGAGTTGATCGCCGCGCAAGCACCGCTCGCGGTGGTGGCCACACGGCACAACGTGCTCAAAGCGGTGGAGCAGGGGCCGCTGGTGGCCATGCACGATTTTCTGGGCGTGCAACAGCGTTTGTCTGCCAGCGAGGATGCGGCCGAAGGCCTGCGCTCGTTTGTGGAAAAACGCACAGCGCGGTTCACTGGGCGATAAAGCAATGCCTGTGGTCAGAATTTTTTCATAGGCTACGCTGAACTGTTTTTGAACAACAAAAAATTGTCTTGTTCAAAAATAAGAAACCATAAAGTTTAAAAAACAAGAGGCCCCGTGGTGGGTGCTTTGCCGTGGCCCTGCGCGCAGCCAGAGCACTCCACATTTTCTCCACAATTGCGCAACAGACTTCGCTCCATCGTCAACCCATTTTTGATCTGGAGTGTTTTCATGTTGCCTTGTTTCACAAACAAATTCAGGCCCATTGGGGGCGCCATTCTCCTTGCATTGACAAGTCTGCTGGTCGCCTGTGGCGGTGGCAGCGCCAGTCTTTCTGAAGTCAGTCCCGCGGCAGTGGGCAGTCGCATCTTCACCGATGTGAATTTGTCCTCACCCGCAGGCACGGCCTGTGTCAATTGCCACGGCGCCGCACAAGGTTTTGCCGGCAACAATGGCTCGACCATTGGCGTGGCCTTGGGCAGCACAAGCGGCTCTTTGGGGCTGCGCAACGCCATGACCAACAGTTACAGCGGCTTGGTGCCGCCTTTTTCTTTTATCCAGGGGCCAGACGGCAAATTTGAAGCCGAAGGGGGGCTGCTCTGGGATGGCCGTGCCGACACGCTGGAGTTGCAAGGCGCGGGTCCTTTTGTGCACCCCTTGGAGATGAACGCCACGGAAAAAGAGGTGGTCGACAAGATCGCGGCCTCCAGCTATGCCGATCTGTTCAAACAGGTTTTTGGGGCCGATGTGTTCAACAACACCCGCACCGCCTTTGAAAAAGTCACCTCGGCACTGGCTTCGTTCGCGCGTGACACCATGCAGCCTTTCAGCTCGAAATACGACGCCATGGTGCGTGGCGACCTGAGTTTCAACCAGGCAGAAAGCCGGGGCATGGCGCTGTTCATGGACCCCAACAAAGGAAACTGTGCCGGTTGCCATCTGATGGACCCCACCAGCAGGCAACCGAGTGACTCGATGTTCACGGAGTTCACTTTTTACGCCACCGGTGTGCCTCGCAACACGGCCATCCCCAGGAATGCAGACCCCTTGTTTTATGACCTGGGCTTGTGCGGACCGGAAAGAACCCCGCCAGTGCTGCCGCAGGCGGTGCTGGACACGGGTGTGAGCATAGACAATTTTTGCGGCATGTTCCGCATGCCCACCCTGCGCAACGTGGCTGAACGACCGGCCTTCATGCACAACGGCTTTTTTAAGAACCTGCACGAAGTGGTGCGTTTTTATGCCACCCGCAACAGCGACCCGGTGCATTGGTATGGCGGCGATGGCACACCCAACGACCTGCCCGCCCAATACCTGGGCAACATCGAAAAAGTGAAAGCCCCTTTCAACCGATTGCCCGCTCAGGGGCCGGCCATGACCGATGGCGAGATCGACGATGTGGTGGCTTTTCTTCGCACCCTGAGCGACGGTTACAGACCCCGCTAAGATCGGTTCTCAGTCAAACCTCACAAGCACCTAGATCACCCCATGCGCTTTGGTATTGCCCTGCAACTTTCACTCCTGCTGGCGGGGGCCGTGGTTGTCGCGGTGCTGGCCATCGGCGGCTTGAGTGCCTGGGGCTTGCGCAGCGGTTTTTCAGATTACCTGCGCCAGCGTGACGAGGCGCAGTTCACGCGTTTGGTGACACTCATTGAAGAGCGCGCCGCCGCAGACCCCAGCATGGCCTGGTTGCGCCATGACCGTCGGGCCATGCAAGACCTGATGGACCAGCTCCACGGCCGTGAACTGGCGCCGCCCGGCAACCAAGGCCCGCCAAGACCACGCCTGCGACCCCCTCCGCCAGAGCAGGGCGATGCCCGCCCGCGCCCGCCCATGCAGGGCGATCGGCGACCACCACCGCGGCACGATGACCACGCGCAGGACGAGCGCCCGCCGCGCCCGCCAATTCCGCAGCAAGCGCAAAGCGAGGACCGCAGGCCACCACCGCGGCAAGATGACCACGCCCAGGACGAGCGCCCGCCGCGCGCCCCGGGTCCGCAAAGCGAGGGCCGCAGGCCACCACCGCAGCACGATGACCATGCGGGCTATGAACGCCCGCCACGGCCGCCGCATCTGCAAGGCGAGGGCCGCAGGCCACCACCGCAGCACGATGACCACGCGGGCTACGAACGCCCGCCACGGCCCCCACACCTGCAAGGCGAGGGCCCGCCGTCGATGCAGGAGGCGGATTCGAGCAGCCGCCCCCGTCGCGACGCGCCACCGCGCTCAGAGCTTGCAGCCCCAAACAGGCCACCCGCGCCCGAGCGCGCCAGACCCAGCGACGGGCCGCAGGGCCAAGTGATGCCAGAGCGACCCCCTCGGCCGGGGTATGCACGCCCAGACCCCCCACCGCCTCGTCAGGGTCACCCACCCCCGCGCCCACCACCCGGTTCACCGGTTGAGCCCAACCCCGCAGGCACGCTTTTCGAACGGGTGGTCATCCGCGATGCACAAGGCCGCTGGCTGGCGGGCCGCATGCAGCCAGAAGGGGTTGCGCGCAGCGTGCGTGCGGTCAAGGTGGGCGGGGTTCAGGTCGCCACGGCGGAAATGTTGATCGAAGCGCACCCCAACGATCTGGACACCCGGTTTTTGCAGCAGCAATACACCGGCCTCTTGCTCGGGGCGCTGGCGACCATTGGGTTTGCACTGCTGGCCGCCTGGGGGGTGGCCAGGCGCTGGAGTCGCCCCCTGCAGGCCCTGCAGCGGGCCAGTCGCCAGATTGCCCAGGGCGAGCGCATGCCGGCGCTGCAACCGGCGGGCGCGCGTGAAATCGCCCAACTCACCGAGGACATGAATGCCATGGCCCAGTCGCTGACGCGCTTGGAGCAGGCACGCCGCTTGTGGATCGCCCAGATTTCGCACGAACTGCGCACCCCGCTGGCGGTGCTGCGTGGCGAGCTCGAGTCGATCGAAGACGGGGCGCGCGCGCCAACGCCAGCCGTGATCGCCAGTTTGCGCGACGAGGTGATGCAACTCACGCGCTTGGTGGGTGACTTGCACATGTTGTCCATGGCCGACATGGACGGTTTGCGCTGCGATTTTGAACCCGGCGATGCCCACGCCATGCTGCTCAAGACCCTGCAGCGCTTTGAAGAGCCCGCTCGCCAACGCGGCCTGCAACTGCAGTTGCCGGTTTCCGGTGGCGCGCCTTTGCAGGTGTGTTGGGACTTCAACCGCATCGACCAAATGCTGTCCAACTTGCTCAACAACAGCATGCGCTACACCGATGCCCCAGGCGTGGTCAGCGTGCACTGGGCCTTGGACAGTCCTGGTTCCTCGGCCTTGGGGGATGCAGGCAGTTTGAGTTTGATTGTCGAAGACAGCGCACCCGGTGTGGCGCCAGAGGACCTGAGCCAGCTCTTTGAGCCCCTTTTTCGCGCAGACAAAGCGCGCCAGCGCGGCAGCGACCATGGCAGCGGTTTGGGCCTGTCCATCGTGCGTGCCATTGTCAGCGCCCACCATGGCCAGGTCACGGCCGAACCATCGCCCCTGGGTGGACTGAGGCTGTGCGTGCAATTGCCGCTGCGGGCCGATGTGCCAAACAGTCCACACCGGGGCAGCGCCGCATGAACCTCAACCCCAGCCCCAAACCCATGTTGGATGCGGCACAGGCCCTGCCAACGCGGATTTTGGTGGTGGAAGACGACGCCAAGATCGCCGACATGCTGACCAACTACTTGCAGGCACAAGGCTTTGCCACCGACTGGTGCGCCGATGGCCTGCAGGCGCTGGCGCACTTGCAGGCCCCCGCAGGCGTGTCAGCGCCAGCGCTGGTTTTGTTGGACCTGATGCTGCCGGGTTTGGATGGCCTGGCCGTGTGCACGCAAGTGCGCCAGTTTTCAGCCGTGCCCATCATCATGGTGACCGCCCGCGTTGACGAAATCGACCGCCTGCTGGGGCTGGAGACGGGCGCGGACGATTACATCTGCAAACCCTTCAGTCCCCGCGAGGTGGTCGCCCGCGTCAAGGCTTTGCTGCGGCGCAGCCAGGGCGCGCTGGCCAGCAGCGCCATGACCAGCCGCTGGGTGGTCAACGAAGGGGCGCAACAAATCGCCTGGCAGGGCCAAGCGCTGTCCTTGACGCCTGTCGAGTACCGTTTGCTGCGGCTGCTGCTGTCGCGCCCAGACCAGGTCTTTGGCCGGGTGCGCTTGCTAGACCATTTGCACGAAGACTTTCGCGATGTGAGTGACCGCGCGATCGACAGCCATGTGAAAAACCTGCGCCGCAAGCTCAAACAAGCCGGTGCCAGCGACAGCATAGGCTCGGTCTACGGGGTGGGCTACCGCTTCGACTCGGCCTGAGCCACGGCACGTTCAGGTCCCAAGGCTCTGCCCCCAGTGGCGTTGCGGGGCTGCCACCTGGGCCCTTGGGCGCAGCAGACAGAACGCTGTGCAGCAGCGGCCACTTGGCGTGCGCCACAATCGCGGCATGACAGAACACACCGCGCGCCACCCTTATGCAGAACTGACCCCCGATCGGGTGATGGACGCACTGCAGGACTTGGGGCTGTGGCCCGATGGCCGTTTGCTGGCGCTGAGCTCTTACGAAAACCGCGTTTACCGCGCCCACCTGGACGAGCCGGTGCAAGGCGCATCGGCGGTGGTGCTCAAGTTTTACCGGCCTGGCCGTTGGCAGCGTGCACAAATTCAGGAAGAACACGACTTTGCAGCCGAACTGCTGGCCGCCGAAGTGCCGGTGGTGGCCCCCATGCGGCTGCATGGCCAGACCTTGCACCAAAGTGCGGGCTTTGATTTTTCAGTCAGCCCTTTGCGTGGCGGCCGTGGCCCCGAGCTGGACGATTTTGAAGTGCTCGAATGGATCGGCCGCTTTCTCGCCCGCATCCACACGGTGGGGGCGGCCAAGCCGTTTGCACACCGCCCGGCGCTTGATGTGCAGACTTTTGCGCTGGAGCCTGCCCAATGGCTGCAGACCCACCAGATGATTCCACTGGAGGTGGAGCGCGAATGGCGCGAGGCCCTGGTGCCCGCTCTGGCCCTGATCGAGGCCGCGTTTGCGCAAGGTGCAGCGCAGCGCCAAACCTTGCGCCTGCATGGCGACTGCCACCCGGGCAATATCTTGTGGACACCGGCTGAGTTGCCCGGTGGGGGCCCGCATTTCGTCGATCTGGACGATGCCCGCATGGGCCCGGCGGTGCAAGACCTGTGGATGCTGCTCTCGGGCGACCGTTTGCAACGCACGCAGCAGTTGTCGGCCTTGCTTGACGGGTACGAGCAGGTGCGCGACTTTGACCGGGCCGAGTTGCACCTGATTGAGCCCCTGCGCACCTTGCGCCTGGTCCATTACAGCGCTTGGTTGGCCAGGCGCTGGGAAGACCCGATTTTCCCAATCAACTTTCCGTGGTTCGGCACGCCCGACTACTGGCGCGGCCAGGTGCTGATGTTGCAAGAGCAGGTCGAGCAAATGCAGGCGCAGCCCTTGGTGGTGTGAGTTCAGCGGCGTGCAGGCTGCACGCCCAGCGCCATGGCGCAGCCGATCAGCGCGGGTTGTTCGGCCCGGATCACGTATGTGGGAATGCGTTTCATGTAATTTTCGAATCGCCCTTTGGCTTCAAACGCGGCCCGAAAACCCGACTGCGCAAAGTAGTCGCCCAGCCGCCCGATCACGCCGCCGCCGATGTAGATGCCGCCGCGTGCGCCCAAAGTCAGTGCCAGGTTGGCGGCGGTGTTGCCCAGCAAACTGCACATGCGTTCCAGCGCCTCCTCGCAGGCCACATCGTTGGCGGCCAGGGCACGTTCGGTCACTTGCGCGGCCACCAGTGCCTCGGCTTCGGTGCCGTTCAGCGCGCAAATGGCACGGTACAGGTTTTCCAGGCCCATGCCCGAGACGGCGCGTTCGGCCGACACGTGCGGGTAAGTGCGCCACAACATGCGCAAGATGTCGGCCTCGCGCTGGCAGGTGGGCGCCAGGCTCACATGCCCGCCTTCGCCGGCAATGGGCACCCAGTCGCCCCGGCGTGAACGCACCAGCGAAGACACACCCAAGCCGGTGCCCGGCCCGATCAGGCCTTTGGGTGCATCCAGCACCGGCTCTCCAGCGCCAATTTTTTCCAAATCGCTGCCGCCCAAGGCCGGTGCGGCCATCGCCATGGCCTCCCAGTCGTTGAGCATGAGCAAGGTGTCCAACTGCAGCGCTTGGCGTGTGGCGTCGATCGAAAACTGCCAACGGTTGTTGGTCATCTTCAGCACATCCCCGGCTATGGGGTTGGCAATGGCAATGCAGGCTTGCAGCACCGCAGGCCGGCCCACTTGCTGAAGGTAAGACGATGCGGCGGCGGCCAGGTCCGGGAACTGGCTGGTGGGCAAAGTGACTTCTTGCGTGATTGCAGAGCCGCCTGCGTGCACCAGTGCAAAGCGTGCATGGGTGCCGCCAATGTCGCCCAGCAAGCAAGGCGCGGTAACTTGAGGTGAATTCATAAGTATGTGGTGTTGTGCGAAGTGGGCGACTGGGTTCAATTTGCAGGAGCCTGAGACAAGGGCAAGCGGATCGACACGCACAGGCCGTGCGGCTGCACTGTGGTCAGCTGCACCTTGCCTTGGTGGCGCTCCACAATTTCCTTGACGATGGCCAGGCCCAAACCGCAACCTTGACCGACATCGGTGGCCCGCACAAAGCGCGCGAACACCCGCTCATGATCGCTCCTGTCCAGACCGGGCCCGGTGTCTGAGACTTGGAGCCAGGCCCTCGGGGGGACGCTTTGCGTGTCTAGCTGCACCCGCACCGTGACATGGCTGTTGGCCCCGGCGTATTGCAGGGCGTTGTCAATCAGGTTGCTCAGCGCCTCGCGCATCAGCAGTTCGTTGGCCTGGACCCAGATCGGGGGCTGAGGCACTGCATGGTCGTCAGAGCCCCGCTCCATGCCCAGGTCGATGCGCGCGCGCAGGGCGCGAGGCACCCACTCGGCGGTCACCATTTGCGCCATGCGTTGCAGTTCAAAGCGGTGGCGATCTTGGGCCATGACCGACTCTGGTTCGGCCCGCGCCAAGGTCAGCAACTGGGTAACCAAGTGGGCGCTGCGCGTGGCGCTGTCGTGCACGCGCTGCAGGCGCGCGCGCAACTCAGGGTCGGTGGTCGATTGCAGGGCAATTTCGGTTTGGCTTTTCAGGCCCGCCAAAGGCGTGCGCAACTGGTGTGCGGCGTCACCGATGAAGCGCTTTTGCGTGGCCACCGTGTTTTGCACCGCTGCCAGCAAGGTGTTGATGGCGGTGGCCAATGACCACAATTCACGCGGTGCAGAGGCCAGTTGCAAAGGGGCCAAGTCGGTGGGCGCGCGGCCTTCCACCTGCTGGCGCAGGCGATCCAGCGGCAACAGGCCCGCACGAATGCCCAGCCAGACAATCAGCGTCATCAGCAGCACCAAACTGGACATGGGCAACAGCATGTCCACCAAAATGCGCCGCGCCAGTTCTTCGCGGTTGGCGCTGCTGCGCGCCATTTGGACCAGCAAGGTTTGGGGAGCGTTGGCTGCGTCGCCAAAGCGCAAGTAAAGCGCCACCAGACGCAGCGGCTGACCTGCAGGGGGGTGGGGTGCTGCGCGGTCATGGACGGGCATGGTGCCGTCGTAAAAATAAGGGGTGTTCATCGCGGGCACGACTGGCGCGTTGTTCTGGGTGGGCAAGCCCGGCGCGGGCAAAGACTGGTTGCCCAAAATGAATTGCCCCGGTGGCGAGCTGACCATGTAAAGCAGTTTGTCGGCCGGGTCGGCTTCGAGCACATCTTGCGCCGCACGCGGGAAGTCGATCAGCAAGCCATTGCCAATGGGCTTGAGCTGCCGCGCCAGCGACCGGCTCGCTTGCAGCAAGCTGGCGTCGACCGCCTGGTTGGCGTAACCGGCCGCAAATTTGTAGGCCGCCACGCCACCGGCCATCCACAACACCATTTGCGGCAACAGCACCCAAATCAACAGCTGTCGGGCGAGCGATACGCCGGCCTGACCCGGTGGTGTGGACGAAGGTGTGCCCTGGGTGTTCATGTGCGGGCGTTCATGCGGGGGCGGCTTGCATCAAGTAACCGAGTCCGCGCACCGTGCGAATGACCAGACCTGCATCTTCGAGTTTGCGGCGCAGGCGGTGGATGTAGACCTCGATCGAGTTGCCGCCACCGCTTTCGCCGCCATCCTCGCTCCAAGCCTGGTTGATTTGCTCTTTGGTGACCACCTTGTCGCGCTGCTGCAGCAACAGTTCCAGCAGGGTCCATTCGCGGCCACTCACCTCCAGGGGCTCGCCGCCCACCGAGGCCCGGTGCGAGGTGGTGTCCAAAGACAAACGGCCCATCGTGGCGGCGGCACCGGTCGGTTGCGAACGCCTGAGCAGGGCTTGCAGTCGGGCCAGCAGTTCTGGAAAGTCAAAGGGCTTGGTGACGTAGTCGTCGGCCCCGGCCTGCAGGCCTGCGACCCGGTCGTCCAACGCGTCACGGGCGCTCAGCAAGAGCACCGGCAAGGCGGGTTGGGTCAGTCTCACTTGTTGCAACACGGCCAGGCCGTCCATCATGGGCAGCCCGATGTCGAGCACCGCGATGTCAAAGCCTTGTTTGTGCAGCAAATAGTCCGCCACCGCGCCATTGGGGGCGTGTTCCACCTCAAAACCGGCCCTGCCCAGTTGGGTGGTCAGGGCATCGGCCAGCATCGCATCGTCTTCGGCAAGCAGCAGTTTCATCACCGGAAGCTTAATGGATGGCAAGCCTTGTCCGGTGTCAGGAACTGAAAACCCCATCAGGGTTTAACCTAATGTTAATAAATTAATGAAATATTAATATTCGCCTGTCGAGGTCGTTCAAGGCCGATCCGCCCGTCCTCGCACATCAACACAAGGCCTTGTAAGGCCCGAACAGGGAGACTTTGATGACAATTTTGAAAATGTTCCAGCGTTCCATCGTGGCCAGCGCCGCCGTGCTGGCCGTGGCCGCCCATGCCGGTGAGGTGGAAGTGCTGCACTACTGGACCAGTGGCGGTGAGGCCAAATCGGCCGCAGCCCTGAAGGCCACGCTGCAAGCCAAGGGCCACACCTGGAAAGACTTTGCCGTGGCCGGTGGCGGGGGTGACAACGCCATGACCGTGCTCAAGTCGCGCGTGGTTTCGGGCAACGCCCCTGCGGCCGCCCAAATCAAAGGCCCCGCTTTGCAAGAGTGGGCCGCTGAAGGCGTGTTGGCCAACATCGACGACGTGGCCAAGGCCGAGAAGTGGGACAGCTTGTTGCCCCCCGTGGTCGCCAACGTCATGAAGTACAAGGGCAACTACATCGCCGCGCCGGTGAATGTGCACCGCGTGAACTGGTTGTGGGCCAGCAACGCCGCGTTCAAAAAAGCCGGTGCCAAAGTGCCGACCAACTGGGACGAATTTTTTGTCGCCGCCGAAGCCTTGAAGAAGGCCGGCATCATTCCCGTCGCGCACGGCGGCCAGAACTGGCAAGACTTCACCACCTTTGAAAGCGTGGCGCTGGGCGTGGGCGGTGCGGACTTTTACAAGAAAGCCTTGGTGCAGTTGGACGGCGTGACATTGAACGGTGCGACCATGACCAAGGTGCTGGACACCTTCAAAAAGGTGAAAACTTATACCGACAAAAACGCGCCAGGCCGTGACTGGAACCTGGCCACCGCCATGGTCATCAAGGGCGAGGCGGGCATGCAGCTGATGGGCGACTGGGCCAAGGGCGAGTTTGTGGCCGCAGGCAAAAAGCCCGGCACTGACTTTGCGTGCGTGGCTGCACCTGGCACTGCCAAATCATTTACCTTCAACGTGGACTCGTTTGCCCTGTTCAAGCTGAAGAACGAAGCCAACGTAAAGGCCCAAAAAGACCTGGCCTCGGCCATCATGTCCACCGACTTCCAAGAAGTGTTCAACCTGAACAAGGGCTCCATTCCGGTGCGCCTGAACATGAACCTGGCCAAGTTTGACGACTGCGCCAAGTTGAGCGCCAACGATTTCGTGGCCACAGCCAAGAGCGGTGGTCTGGTGCCTTCGGTTGCCCATGGCATGGCGATTGGCTCGGCCACTTCGGGGGCCATCCAAGACGCCGTCAGCCAGTTCTGGAACGACGACAAGATGAGCAGCAAAGACGCACAAGCGAAGATCGCTTCGGCGGCCAAGATCAAGTGAGTCTCTGGGCAGGGTCGCCGCAGGCTGCGGCGGCCCCATGTTTGTTTCGCCACGGGGCAGTGGGCCACAAGCTCGCAAACCGCGCTGGCCTCTTCTTGGGAATCACCCATGTCTCAACCGCCCCTCCAACAAGCCGCCTGGTTGCCCAAGCTCGTCATCGCGCCCAGCTTCGTGCTGTCGCTGCTGTTCATTTATGGCCTGATGGCCTGGAACGGCTACCTGTCGGTGTCGGCCTCGCGCCTGCTGCCCAATTATGAGTTTGTGGGCCTGCAGCATTACGCCGCCCTGATGGAGAGCGACCGCTTCAAAGTGGCCATGACCAATATGGCGGTGTTTGGCCTGCTGTTCATCGGCGGGGCCATGGCGCTGGGGGTCTTGCTGGCGATTTTGCTGGACCAAAAAGTGCGCGGTGAGGGCGTGCTGCGCACCATTTATTTGTACCCGATGGCGATCTCGTTCATCGTCACCGGCACGGCCTGGAAGTGGATGCTCAACCCCGGCCTGGGGCTGGAGCATTTGATGCACAGCTGGGGCTTTACCGGTTTCAGTTTTGACTGGCTGGTGCAGCAAGACATGGCGATTTACTGTGTGGTGATTGCCGGTGTCTGGCAAAGCGCGGGCTTTGTCATGGCGCTGTTTTTGGCGGCGCTGCGCGGCATTGACGAATCCATCATCCAAGCCGCGCAAGTGGACGGTGCCAGCTTGCCCACCATTTACCTGCGCATCATCTTGCCCAGTTTGGGGCCGGTGTTTTTCAGCACCTTGCTGGTGGTCTCGCACCTGGCCATCAAGAGTTTTGATTTGGTCATGGCGCTCACAGCGGGTGGCCCCGGTTACGCCACCGATTTGCCCGCCACCTTCATGTACGCCACCGCTTTCACCCGCGGCCAGATTGGCGTGGGCGCGGCCAGTGCCACGGTGATGCTGGCCACCGTGGCGGCCATTGTGGTGCCTTATTTGTATTCTGAATTGCGGGGCAAACGATGAACCGCCTGAATGTTCACCGGGTGTTTCTGTGGGCCATGCTGCTGGTGTTTGCCGCCTGGTTTTTGGTGCCGCTGTATGTGATGCTGACCACCTCGCTCAAAGACGCCGAGCAACTGCGCACGGGCAACTTGCTGAGTCTGCCCACCGCGCCCACTTTGGACGCCTGGTTCAAGGCCTGGGGCAGCGCCTGCACCGGGGTGCAGTGTGAGGGCCTCAAGCCCTTTTTCTGGAACTCCATGGCCATGGTCGTGCCGGCGGTGCTGCTGTCCACCTTGATCGGCTCGCTCAACGGTTATGTGTTGTCCAAATGGAAATTTCGCGGCAGTGAAACCCTGTTTGCCTTCATGCTGTTTGGTGTGTTCATGCCCATGCAGGTGGTGCTTTTGCCCATGAGCCAGGTGCTGGGCTGGTTGGGCATGGCCAGCTCGGTGTGGGGTTTTATGCTGGTGCATGTGGTGGCCGGCATCCCGTCCACCACTTTGTTTTTCCGCAATTACTACATCGGCTTGCCCGATGAGCTGATCAAGGCGGCGCAGCTGGACGGCGCGGGGTTTTGGATGATTTACCGGCGCATCGTCTTGCCGCTGTCCTTGCCGATTGTGGTGGTCACGCTGATCTGGCAGTTCACCAACATTTGGAACGACTTTTTGTACGGCGTGGTGTTCTCGGGTGCGGACAGCAAACCCATCACCGTGGGCCTGAACAACCTGGCCAACACGTCGAGCGCAGTCAAGGAATACAACGTCGACATGGCTGCGGCCTTGATCGCCGCATTGCCCACCTTGTTCGTGTACGTGGTGGCAGGCAAATATTTTGTGCGCGGCCTGACGGCTGGCGCGGTCAAGGGGTAAATCATGGGCGCACTCGCCATTCGCAACATCCACAAGACCTACAACCAAACGGTCCACATTTTGAAAGGCATTGACCTGGAGATCAAGGCGGGAGAATTTTTGATTTTGGTCGGCCCCTCGGGCTGCGGCAAATCCACGCTGCTGGCCATGATCGCCGGGCTGGACCACCCCACCAGCGGCAGCATCCACATCGGTGAGCGCGAGGTGACGAATCTGCCCAGCAAGGACCGCGACATCGCCATGGTGTTCCAAAGCTACGCGCTTTACCCGAACATGACGGTGGCGCAAAACATCGCCTTCGGTTTGGAAATCCGCAAAGTGCCCAAGGCCGAGCGCAAAGCGGCGGTGGACCGCGTCTCGGCCATGCTGCAAATCGGCCATTTGCTGGACCGCAAGCCCGGTCAACTGTCTGGCGGTCAACGCCAGCGCGTGGCCATGGGCCGGGCCCTGGCGCGCGACCCCAAGTTGTTTTTGTTTGACGAACCCTTGTCCAACCTGGATGCCAAGCTGCGCGTGGAAATGCGCGCCGAGATCAAGCTCTTGCACCAGCGCACCCAAACCACCACCGTGTATGTGACGCACGACCAGGTCGAAGCCATGACGCTGGGCGACCGCATCGCGGTGATGAAAGACGGCCTGGTGCAACAGTTTGGTACGCCCGCCGACATCTACAACCGCCCGGCCAACCGCTTTGTGGCCGAGTTCATTGGCTCGCCCGCGATGAACATGGTGGACGCCCAGCGCCTGGGCGATGCTTTGACCGCGCATGGAGTGGCATTGGCCATCAGCGACGCGCAACGCGCCGCCTTACAAGTCCAGGGCAGCAAAGAGCTGGTCTATGGTCTGCGGCCCGAGAGCATCGCCTTTGCCGCCACAGGTTTGTCCGGCAAGCTCAGCATGATTGAGCCCACCGGCCCTGAAACCTACGCCACGGTGGACACAGCTGCGGGCAAACTCACCGCCCGTGTGCCGGGCGTGCTGCAGGCCAATGTGGGTGATGGGGTCCACTTGCAATGGTCAGCCGAGTCATCGCATTTGTTTGACCGGGACAGTGGCGAGCGGGTGGGGTGAGGGTATGTCTGGTTTGGGCGCTTCAGCCGGTACTCGGTGCAATCTGCCCGATGTCTTGCCAACCCCAAACCTGCACACCCTCTCGCTGATAGGAGGCGGTCCCGCCGTACACCAGCGAGGGCTGTATGCCTTCGTCGCCAGCGTACTTTTGCCATTTCTTCAGGCCATCGGTCCAGTCGCTGGCAAATGTGGTGCCCGACTTGATTTCGAGCGCTTGCAATTCTTGGCCGCTTTCGATCAACACATCGACTTCATGCCCCACATGGTCTCGCCAAAAGTACAGGTTTAAAGCTTGGCCAGCATTGAGGCGCTGCTTCATCAACTCGCTGATGACATGGGTTTCAAACAAAGCGCCGCGGGCAGCATGCGTCTCCAGGGCGGCGGTATCGCGGATGCCCAGCAGCCATGCGGCCAAGCCTGCATCGCAAAAGTAGAGTTTGGGTGTTTTCACCAACCGCTTGCCAAAGTTGCGGTGGTGCGGCTTGAGCAAGGTGACGATGTAGCTGGCTTCCAGCACCGACAGCCATTGTTTGGCCGTCACTGCGGTGATGCCGCAATCGGCCCCCAATGACGAGAGATTGAGCAATTGGCCTGTTCGGGCGGCGCACATTTTGACAAAGGTCTGAAACTGCGTCAGATCGCGCACAGCGATCAGTTGCCGCACGTCGCGTTCCAAGTAGGTGGCGATGTAGTTGGCAAACCAGTCTGGCGGCGCAATGTCGCGGTCGTACAGTGCGGGGTAGCCGCCTTGAAACAAGGTGGCGTTCAAGTCGCTGGGCGCTTTGCTTGCCGCCAACAATTCCGCTGCGCTCAGGGGTAGCAGCTCAACCCGACCCACCCGGCCTGCCAGCGTTTGTGTGATGCCCGCGAGCAAGTCGAATTGCGCGGAGCCCGTGAGGACAAAGTCGCCCATGATGCCGCGCTCATCCACCCAGCCTTGCAACCATGACAGCAATTCGGGGCAGCGCTGCACTTCGTCCAGAATCGCGCCGCTGGGAAAGCGTTGCAAAAAACGCTTGGGGTCACGCAACGCGAACTCTCGCTCATCGGGGTTTTCCAGCGACACATAGGGCTTGTCCTTGAAAACCGATTTGGCCAAGGTGGTTTTGCCCGATTGACGAGGCCCTGTGAGTGCGATCACCGGAAAGCCTTTGGCCAAGCGTTCCAGTGTGCTGGATGCAATGCGCGGAATCATTTTTACAAATTTAAGTTTGAAACTTTGATTTGTAATATTCTAGGCTGCATAGGGCTTGGCGGGTGAATTTAATTCAAAAAAGCCCCGCCAAATCCAACTTTGACGGGGCTTTTTGCTGGAGCAGTGCCGATCAGCTCAGCAAGGCGTTGACCCGCTTCACATAAGCCGCCGGGTCGGCCGGGAGACCGCCTTCGGCCAGCAGGGCCTGATCAAACAGAATATGGGCCAAGTCATGAAAATGCACCGAGCCGTCGAGCTTTTTGACCAGGGCGTGCTCGGGGTTGACTTCCAGCACCGGCTTGACTTCGGGGGCGCTTTGCCCAGCTTGCTTGAGCATGCGGGCCAGTTGCATGCTCATGCCGTCGTCGGTCACCACCAAGCAGGCCGGGCTGTCTACTAGGCGGCTGGTCACGCGCACGTCTTCGGCTTTGTCTTTCAAGGCTTCTTTCAGTTTGGCCAGCATGGGCTTGAAGGTTTCGGCCGCTTCTTGCGCGGCTTTCTTTTCTTCTTCGTCTTGCAGCTTGCCCAGGTCAAACGCGCCCTTGGCCACGCTTTGCAGCGGCGTGCCGTCAAACTCTTGCACAAAGTTCAGCGCCCACTCGTCCACACGGTCGGTCATCAGCAAGACTTCGATGCCTTTTTTCTTGAAGACTTCCAGCTGCGGGCTGTTCTTGGCCGCTGCCAAGGTGTCGGCGGTGATGTAGTAAATCGCGTCTTGGCCGTCCTTCATGCGCGCTTTGTAGTCGGCCAAGCTGACGCTCATGGTGTCGCTGCTGGACGAGGCAAAGCGCAGCAGTTTGAGCAAGCGCTCGCGGTTGCCAAAGTCCTCGCCCAGGCCTTCTTTCAGCACCGCGCCAAATTCAGCGTAGAACTTGCTGTACTGGCCCAGCTTGGCTTTGTCTTCTTCACTCAGGACATCGGTGACCTCGTCCGTGGCCTGCTGTGCTTTGTCGTGTTTGGCCAAGTCCTCCAGCATAGACAGCACGCGCTTGGTGCAGCCTTCGCGGATGGCTTTCACATCGCGGCTTTCTTGCAGCAGTTCGCGGCTCACGTTCAGCGGCAGGTCGGCCGAGTCCACCACGCCTTTGACAAAGCGCAGGTAGCTGGGCATCAGCGCCTCGGCATCGTCCATGATGAAGACGCGCTTGACGTAGAGCTTGATGCCGGCTTTTTTGTCGCGGTTCCACAGGTCTTGCGGGGCCTTGGACGGGATGTAAAGCAGTTGGGTGTACTCGGTGCTGCCTTCCACGCGGTTGTGGGTCCAGGTCAGCGGGGCTTCAAAGTCGCGGCTGATCTGTTTGTAGAAGTCGGCGTACTGTTCGCCCGTGATGTCTTTCTTGGCGCGCGTCCACAAGGCGCTGGCTTTGTTGATGGTGTCCCACTCGCCGGTTTTGACCATGGCACCGGGCTGGCGGCCGCCTTTTTCATCTTTGGGGTCAATCAACTCACCGTCTTTCCACTCTTCTTTTTCCATCAAGATGGGCAGGCTGATGTGGTCAGAGTATTTGCCGACGATTTCTTTGAGTTTCCAGCTGTTGGCGTATACCAGGCCTTCTTCGCGCAGGTGCAAGATCACGCTGGTGCCGCGTTGGTCGCGGCTGATGGTTTCCACCTCAAAGTCGCCGGTGCCGCCGCTGATCCAGCGCACGCCTTCGGCAGCGGGCGCGCCAGCCCGGCGGGTTTCCACTGTGATCTTGTCGGCGACGATAAAGCCAGAATAAAAGCCCACGCCAAACTGGCCAATCAGTTGCGCGTCTGACTTTTGGTCGCCGCTCAACTTGCTCATGAAGTCTTTGGTGCCGCTCTTGGCAATCGTGCCCAGGTGGTCAATCGCTTCTTGCGCGGTCATGCCAATGCCGTTGTCGGTGATGGTCAGGGTTTTGGCGGCGGTGTCAAAAGACAAATGCACTTGCAGCTCGGGCGCATCCTCGTAAAGGGCAGCGTTGTTCAGCGCTTCAAAGCGCAGCTTGTCGCAAGCGTCTGAGGCGTTGGAGATCAGCTCGCGCAGGAAAATTTCTGAGTTGGAATACAGCGAGTGGGTGACCAGGTGCAGCAGTTGCGAGACTTCGGCTTGGAAGGAATGGGTTTGTTTGCTCATGGCGGTTCAAAAGTAAAAAAGTCAGAAAACAAGAACGACCCACAGCTTGGGGCGTCGTGGGTGGATTTCAAGAGGTCAAAAAGAATCGTTGGGCCCCAAATACCGCCAAGTGCCTGGGGGCATTTGCCCCAGCTGCACGCCCCCCATGCGGATGCGCTTGAGGCCCACCACTTTCAGGCCGACTTGTTCGCACATGCGGCGAATTTGGCGCTTTTTGCCTTCGGTCAACACAAAGCGCAGTTGCTCCGGGTTTTGCCAGTCGACTTTGGCTATTTTCAGGGCTTTGCCGTCCAGGCTCAGGCCGTGGCGCAGGCGCGCCAATTGGGCCGGCGGGAACACCGCTTGCACATTGGCGCTCACGCGGTCAAAGTCGCCAATGGCCGTCAGTTGATTGGCTTTGCCGCCATAAGTGGCCGAAGCGGCGGCTGCCGCAGCGGTGTTTTCGTGGCCGGTGTAGGCCACGCGCACCAAGTACTCCTTTTCCATCTCCGCGTCTTCGCCGATCAGCTGGCGCGCCACGCGGCCGTCTTGCGTCAGCACCAGCAGGCCGGTCGAGTCGATGTCGAGGCGCCCAGCCGGGGCCAGGCCGCGCAGGTGGGGCGGCGTGAAGCGCAGTTTGCTGGGGTCGCCGCCCCAGTGGCTGCGCGGGTTGATCAGGGTGATGGCGGGCTCGTGGCCGTCTTCGGCCTGGCCGCTGACATAGCCCATGGGCTTGTGCAGCAAGATGGTGACTTGCCGGTCTTGCTGCTGCTCGGCGGCTTTGTCGATGGTGATGCGGTCCGACAAACTGACCTGCTGGCCCATGCTGGCGGCTTGGCCGTTGACCTGAACCCAACCTTGCTCGATCCAGGCGTCGGCTTCGCGGCGCGAGCACATGCGCAACTCGGCCATGCGTTTGTTCAGGCGCGAGGTGCCGCTGGGGGCGGCCGCATCGCCTTTGCCTGCTGGGCGGGGCGCGCGTTGGAAAGCCGGGGGCTGGGTCATGGTGGGGTTGGGGTCAAACAGAAAAAGTGCCTCGATTGTCCCCTGTTTTCATTTGTCCAATTGCACTGTGCGCAGGCCTTGCAGCTCCAAAATACGCAGGCCGCCATATTCGGTGCGGATCAGCTGGCGCTCTTCCAGCACGCGCAAGGCTTCGTTCACGCGTTGCCGTGACAGACCCACCAGGTAAGCCAACTCTTGTTGGGTGATGCGCAAGACCTCGCCCACGCCAGGAAACAGCACCGGGTTGAACAAGGCGGCCAAATGGCGCGCCAAGCGCAGCTCGGGGTTGGTCATGCGGTCCATTTCACGGGCCGCGATGAATTGGCCCAAGCGCTCGTTGAGTTGCTGCATGATGAAACGGTTAAAACCCAGCGAATGGTCGATCAGCCAATGAAAGGTGTCGACCGGCATGCCCGCCACCAAGCTGGGCCGCAGGGCTTGGATGTTGTAGCGGTAGATCTCGCGCTTGAGGGCCGTGCCCTCGCCAAACCAGCCACCCGGGGGGATGCCGGTAAAGGTCATGGGCTGGCCACTTTCGTTGTCGACGTTCATTTTCAGCAAGCCTGAAATCACGCCAAACCAATAAGTCACGGGGCGGCCGATGCGGCACACATAGTCGCCCGTTTGGGGGTCGCTGACCGCCAGTTGGGGCACGATTTGCGCGCGCTCCTCATCGCTCAGCAGCAGCAGCCAAGGAATGTCTTTGAGTTCGTTGGCGGTCGGCGCCCTGCGGCGTTGGTGAACACTGGATGCTTGGTTCATGGCCTTCTTTCTTCGTCAAATTCGGGTCATTCAGGCTAGGTGTATTCCCTGAATTGTCGTTGAAACGACAACTTGGCGTCAAATGAATGCTTAGCATTGGGCAAAGTTCAGAGTCATTGGCTTCAATGCCCCGTTTTTGGAGACAGGTCAGGTCATGCAAACTACGTTTCCCCGCTTGATGCTCAAGCACGCTGCAAAGCGCCCCACAGCGCCCGCATTGCGCGAGAAAGAATATGGCATTTGGCAAACCACCTCTTGGTCCGATTTGGCCCGTCTGGTCGAGTCCGTGGCCTGCGGTCTGCACCAAGCCGGTTTGCAGCGCGGCGAACACCTGATCGTGGTGGGTGCCAACCGACCACGCCTTTACGCCACCCTGCTGGCGGCCCAGTCGTTGGGCGCGATTGCGGTGCCGCTTTACCAAGATGCCTCAGCGGCCGAGTGCGTTTTTCCCATCACCAATGCCGAGGTGCGTTTTGCGGTGGTGGAAGACCAAGAGCAGGTCGACAAAATGCTGGAAGTGCGTGAGCAATGCCCCCAGTTGACCCATATTTTTTACGACAACGCCCGTGGCATGCGCAAATACACAGAAGAGGGTTTGGGCGCGCTGGAAGAGTTGATCGCTGCAGGGGCGGTGTTTGCCAAGCAGCACCCTTTGTTTTTCCAGCAACAAGTTGACGCGGCTGCCGACACCGATGTGGCCGCGATGTTCTTCACTTCGGGCACCACCGGCAACCCCAAGGGCGTGGTGCATACCCACAGCTCATTGATCAACCGGGCCGACGCGGGCGCTGAGTTTGACAAACTGACCAGCGCCGAAGAGGTCTTGGCCTACATGCCACCGGCGTGGATCGGACAAAACATTTTCAGCTACGCGCAGTGGTTGGTGTGTGGCTATGTGGTCAATTGCCCCGAGTCGGCGGCCACCGTCATGATCGACTTGAAAGAGATTGGCCCCACCTATTACTTTGCCCCCCCACGGGTCTTTGAAGGCATGCTCACCAGCGTGATGATCCGCATGGAAGACGCCGGGTCCATCAAGCGCAAGCTGTTTCACCATTTCATGCGCGTGGCGAAAAAAGCCGGTCCTGCTTTGATGGACGGCCAGTCGGTGGGTTTGTGGGACCGCTTGCAATACGCTGTGGGCAACTTCATGGTGTTTGGCCCTTTGCGCAACAACATGGGTTTCAGCCGGGTGCGGGTGGCTTACACCGCAGGCGAGGCGATTGGCCCCGACCTGTTCACCTTTTTCCGATCGATTGGTGTGAACATCAAGCAACTCTACGGTTCCACCGAGACCGCGGTGTTCGTTTGCCTGCAGCCCGACAACCAGGCGCGGGCCGACACCGTGGGCGTGCCCTGCAAAGGCGTGGAAATCAAGGTCGCCGAGAACGGCGAAATCATGGTCAAGTCGCCGGGCTTGCTCAAGGGCTATTACAAAAACCAGAAGGCCACCGACGAGGTGCTGACGGCCGACGGTTGGTACCACACCAGCGACGCGGGCTTCATCGACAACCAAGGCCACCTGAAGATCATTGACCGCGTGAAAGACGTGGGGCGCATCCAGGGCGGGGCCAACGATGGCGCCATGTTCGCGCCCAAATACGTCGAAAACAAGCTCAAGTTTTTCCCACACATCAAAGAAGTGGTGGCCTACGGCGACCAGCGCGAAAAAGTGTGCGTCATGGTCAACATCGATTTTGATGCCGTGGGCAACTGGGCCGAGCGCCGCAACCTGGCCTATGCCGGCTACACCGATTTGGCGCAAAGGTCAGAGGTCTACCAGCTCATCCAAGAATGCGTGGAAAAGGTCAACGCCGACCTGGCCGCCGACACCTTGCTGGCGGGCAGCCAAGTCAGCCGTTTCCTGATTTTGCACAAAGAGCTGGACGCCGACGATGGCGAGTTGACCCGCACCAACAAAGTTCGCCGGGGCTTCATTGCCGACAAATACAAGCCCCTGGTCGATGGCCTTTACGAAGGCAAGAGTGAGCAGTTCATTGAGACCGTGGTCAAGTTCGAAGACGGTCGCACAGGCAGTGTCAGCGCGACCCTGAAAATTTGGGATGTCAAGACCTTTACACCGGTCAAGGCGGCCGCATGAGCCACACCGGACCGCTCCAAATTGTCAGCGTCCCCTTGGGGGGCAGCGCCGCAGATGAAATCACAAGCGTGGGGGTCAAATGACCAAGAAAATCGGCGACGTCATCCTTGACGTCAACAACATCAGCTTGCGCTTTGGTGGCGTGAATGCGCTGACCGACATCTCTTTCAATGTGCGCGAGCACGAAGTGCGGGCCATCATTGGCCCCAACGGTGCAGGCAAGAGCTCGATGCTCAACTGCATCAACGGGGTCTACACGCCGCACGAAGGTTCCATCACGTTCCGGGGTCAAAAATTTGACCAAATGAGCAGCCGCCAAGTGGCCGAGATGGGCATTGCCCGTACCTTCCAGAACCTGGCTTTGTTCAAAGGCATGAGCGTGATCGACAACATCATGACCGGGCGCAACCTGCGCATCAAAAGCAACCTCTTTTTGCAGGCTTTGCGCATTGGCCCCGCCCAGCGCGAGGAGGAAGAGCACCGGGAATTTGTCGAGCACATCATCGACTTTTTGGAAATTCAGGCGTTTCGCAAAACACCTGTGGGCCAGCTGCCTTACGGCTTGCAAAAGCGCGTGGACCTGGGCCGCGCCTTGGCCATGGAGCCCCAAGTGCTGTTGCTGGACGAACCCATGGCGGGCATGAACATGGAAGAAAAGCAGGACATGTGCCGCTTTATTCTGGACGTCAACGATGAATTTGGCTCCACCATCGTGCTGATCGAGCACGACATGGGCGTGGTCATGGACATCTCGGACCGGGTGGTGGTGCTGGACTATGGCAAAAAAATCGGCGACGGGACTCCCGAAGAAGTGCGCAACAACGAAGAAGTGATCAGTGCCTATCTGGGCACCAGTCATTGAGGAGAAAAGGTCATGGCATTTTTCTTGGAAACCCTGATTGGCGGCTTGATGGCCGGCATGCTGTATTCGCTGGTGGCGCTGGGCTTTGTGTTGATTTTCAAAGCCTCGGGTGTGTTTAACTTTGCCCAAGGCGCGATGGTCTTGTTCGCCGCTTTGGCCATGGCCCGCTTTTCTGAATGGCTGCCTGCTTGGCTGGGGATTGAGGACAAGTTCCTGGGCAACTTGCTGGCCTTTGTGGTCGCGGCAGGAGTGATGTTCTTGCTGGCTTGGCTGATTGAGCGCTTGGTGCTGCGCCATTTGGTCAACCAAGAGGGGGTGACCTTGCTGATGGCCACCTTGGGCATCACCTACTTCTTGGACGGTCTGGGGCAAACCATTTTCGGCAGCGACATCTACAAGATCGACGTGGGCATGCCCAAAGACCCGGTGTTTTTGTTTGACTCGGTTTTTCAAGGCGGGGTGATGATCAACCTTGAGGACGTGTATGCCGCATGCATCGCGGCTTTGTTGGTGGTGGTGCTGTCCTTGTTCTTCCAAAAAACCAGCACCGGCCGCGCCCTGCGTGCGGTGGCCGATGACCACCAGGCCGCGCAGTCGATTGGCATTCCGCTCAACCGCATCTGGGTGATTGTGTGGTTTGTAGCCGGCATCACGGCCTTGGTGGCCGGCATCATTTGGGGCTCCAAGATGGGCGTGCAATTTTCTTTGACCACGGTGGCCTTGCGGGCGCTGCCGGTCATCATTTTGGGCGGGCTGACCTCGGTGCCCGGTGCCATCATCGGCGGTCTGATCATCGGCGTGGGTGAAAAGCTGTCCGAGGTGTACCTGGGCCCATTTGTGGGCGGCGGTATCGAAATTTGGTTTGCCTATGTGCTGGCCTTGGTGTTCCTGTTGTTCAGGCCACAGGGCTTGTTCGGCGAAAAAATCATTGACCGCGTGTAAGGAGCCACCACATGTTTTATAGAGAAAACGGTCAGTTCAAGACCTCTTACCGCAGTGACCAGCAGATCTTTGCGATCGCCCAAGACCGTTGGGCCATCCTGGGCTTGGTGGCCTTCGCATTCATCGGTG
>CAMCNQ010000002.1 GCA_945875955.1 Limnohabitans sp. Rim8
ATGTGCAATGCTGTACGTAGCCCTTCCAAGCATCCCATCGCGGCCGCGACGGCGGTTCAGGCTGGGAGTGTCATCTCATGAGTACCCATGGCGCTTCTCGTTTGTCGAGCATTGCCTGCGGCGTCGGCATGCAAAAGGGCTTGGGGGCGCTGTCCGTGGCTGTTCTCACTTGGTGTCTGCCATGAGCCGCAGAGGTCCCGGGAATCGAGGGGTCATGTGATGAGCGAGCGCCCCAAGCTGGAGACTTCGCCGACCCACTCTGAGGCCATCGGGGCTTGGGCCTCAGCGCTCGAGTGGGAGGCGATTCCCGAGTACAGCAGAGCCGATGCCAAACTGCGTCTGCTCGACAGCCTGGGTCTGATCCGGGTGGGGCTCACCACAGAAGCGGGTGCGGCCGCTCGCCGCATGACGCAAAAGCTGGCTTTGCTTGCCAATGGCCGGTCGGAGTCAAGCGCACACGCATGGGATCCATCTGCACAAGCTTTGCTCACCGGAACCTTGGCGCATTGTCGCGATTACGACGACACCTTTGCCGATTCGGTGGTCCATCCTGGCAGCGTCATTGTGCCGACAGCGCTGGCTCTTGCCCGATCTTGCGATGCAAGTGCCGAGGATTTCGGCGCTGCGGTGGTTGCCGGCTACGAAGTGGCCGCCCGAGTGGGCTCCGTATTTGGAAGACGACTGGGCGCCCAAGGCTTTCATGCGACGGGTGTGGTCGGCCCTGTGGCCGCGGCGGTCACCGCAGGGCGGGTCATGAGGCTCAATGGCGATCAAATTGCCAGCGCTATCGGATTGGCTTGCAGCATGTCGGGTGGCCTGAACGCTTTCATCACCGACGGCACTTGGTCGAAATGGCTGCATGCGGGCTGGTCGGCGCATGGTGCAATTGTGGCAGCCAGTCTGGCCGCCGAGGGCTTTCGCGGGCCCAAGCATGTTCTTGATGGCCCCGGCAATCTGTTCAATTCATTCGTTGGTCAAGTCGACTTGGACAGAGATGGGTTGAACTCAGATTTGGGGCATCAGTGGCTGGGGACCAGTGCCGACTTCAAGTACTACCCGTGCGCGCACGTGATCCAGCCTTACATCGATGCGGCGCTGGCCATCTTGCGTGAGCATCAGCTGAGCGCATCGGATGTCTCCTCGGTTGTCTGCGTGATCGCACCCTGGGCTGCCGCCGTCGTGGCCGAGCCCCGGCCTGCCAAGCTGACATTCGGTACCGAGATGGAGGCGATTGCAAGCCTGCCCTATCAGGTGGCGATTGCTCTGCTGGACCAGCGGGTGGACCTGGCAAGTCTGGATCGGGTCAACCGTGACAGAGCCGACGTTCTTGAGATGGCCCACCGGGTGTTCCACCGCAACGACCTCGGATTGGGGAAAAGCTTTGATGGCCGGATCGAGCTCACCACCAAAGCTGGACAGGTCATCGTCAAGGAGACACGGGCGGCTGGACCCGATGCGCATCGGGTCATCGGCAAGTTCCTGTCGAACTGCCGGATCTGCGCAGCGGCCCAGCACACGTCAGCCGATTCAACCGTGGGAAAGCTTGGCACAGCACCTGGGTATGACCCCAGGGAATTGGCCGACGCCCTTGTTTCTTCTCCTGTCATGGACTGGCGTCAAGCGGATGCCTTTCTTCGTCAGGATCTGTGAGTGTGTGGGTTGGAAGGGACCTCTTTGCCATGCATGAGGTCAATTTATTCTTGAAAAACCAGTAAGAGGAGCATTTCATGGCGCATTCAGACAAGTCAAGCAAGGCGAAATTGAGCTTGGATTCTTTCAAACGGCGGGCTTTGCTTTTGGCCTTGATGTCAACCGGCTTGGCCCAGCGAGCCTATGCCCAGGCCAAGAGCGGGGAGCAAACGCTGCGCATCATTGTTGCAACGGCAGCCGGTGGGATTCCAGATCTGATGGCCCGCATCATCGGGCAGCAGATCACCACGACCACGGGCAGGCCCGTCATTGTGGAGAACCGCATTGGGGCTGGCGGTATCGTCGCCCTCAATGCATTGACCAGTGGGCCTGCGGATGGCTCGTCCGTTGTCTTGATCGAGAGCGGCAGTTATGCGATTGCGCCGCACCTGACCAATTCGAACCCCTTTGCCGAGAACGTCACCCCAGTCGCGCCGGTTGCTATTGGACTCTTGTATCTTTGCGTCAATGCCAGTTTGGGTGTGAACACACTCAGGGAGCTGATTGCCTATGTCAAAGCAAAGCCTGGACTGCCGTACGGATCGTCGGGCAACGGATCCTCGCATCAATTGTTGATGGAGCAGCTCAAGTTGGAGGCGGGGCTGGACATGACCCACATCCCGTACAGAGGTGCCGGACAAACCATCCAGGCGCTGGTGGCCGGTGATGTGAGCGTGGCCTTCCTGGGCTACAACAGTGCGGCCCCGCAGGCGGAGGCGGGCAAGTTGAAGGTGCTTGCCGTTGCATCGGGCAAGCGCATCATTGCCACACCGAATATCCCCACCATGGAGGAGGCGGGTGGGGTGGCGTTAGACCTTCCCATCACCATCGGGACCTTCGCAAACTCCAAGACACCGCCGCAGATCATCGATGCGCTCAATCGTGAACTTGGCAAAGCCGCTGCAAGTCCGGAGGTGCGTGCCAAGTTCGCCCAGTCTGGGCTTTTGTCGGCAGATGGGTCAGTGACTCCGCGCCAGTACGCGGCCATGGTGAAGGCCGACTTCGAGGCGTACGGAAAAATTGTCCGTGCCACCAAGCTGAAAATCGACTGAGCAGGTTGGATCCAGGACACGTTCAGGAGCCGGACCAAGCCTGCACTTTTGCGAGTTTGATCGAGGCGGCCTGCGGTTCTGTTGGATTCCATTGAAATCCTAAAGTGCAATTAAACGAAGGAGAAGACATCATGCTATCGACAAAACGTCGCACGCTTGTTCTTTTGGGCAGCGCAGCAATGACGGCTTGGCCACTTGGCCTGCGCGCGCAGCAGTATCCCAATCGTCCGGTCAACATCGTCGTCCCGTTTCCACCGGGTGGCCCGACCGATGTCATTGCGCGGGCTGCGGCTACGCAGTTGCAGGAAGCGCTGGGCCAACCGGTGGTTTTGGTGCACAAGCCTGGCGCCACCGGCAATATCGCCGGGGAATACGTCGCCCGAGCGCCTGCCGACGGTTACACGGTCATGATGGGCAATATTTCGACCAATGCCATCAATGCCCATGTCTTGAAGAATTCGAATTTCCAGTCAAAAAGAGACCTCGCGCCCATTTGCGCCTTGGTCCAGCCTTTGATGTGCCTGGCCGCTCATCCCTCTGTGCCTGCCAAAAACTTGGCCGAGTTGATCGCCTACGCCAAGCAAAACTCGGGCAAGCTGCGTTACGCGTCGTCGGGAATTGCGAGCCCGCACCACCTGGCGGGTGTCTTGATGTCACAACTCACCGGGATTCAGTGGATACACGTTCCCTACCAGGGGGGAGCCCCTGCGGCAAATGACTTGGTGGGCGGGCAGGTGGATTTGGCTTTCCTCACGCTGTCAGCCGCACTCACGTTTCAAACGGCGGGGCGACTGAAAATTTTGGGGGTAACCGAGTCCAAGCGCACATCGTTGTTGCCCGATGTGCCTTCCATCTCGGAATCGGTTCCCAACTTCGAGATGATGAATTGGCAGGGTTTGTTTGGTCCGATGGGCATGCCTGCGGCGGTGGTGGAGCGCCTTCAAAAGGAATTTTATAAGGCCTACACCACACCGGCTGTCCGTGCGTCTCTGGAGGCCAGGGGCATGGAGGTGATCGTTGGATCAACGGCCTCATTTGCCGCATTCGTCAATCGTGAATACGATCGATGGGGCCAAGTGATCAGGGCAACGAACATCACGCTGGAATCATGATCAATCGGCGCGAAGCGGCAGGTGGGCGCCCGCCTGTTGTGCACCACACGATGAGGGCGACAACATGAACATCCGGTCTTTGGGTTACGCTGGGTTCACCGCGAAGGATCTGGAGTCCTGGAGGACGTTTGCCAACGGTCTTCTAGGGGCTCAGGTTTGCGACGCCGAGGCTCCTGGTGTTGGCAAGGCCTTGCGTTTGCGTTTGGACGCCAAATGCCAACGCATGCTGATCACGCAATCTTCTGAGGAGCTTGGCACCTATCTTGGTTTCGAGGTCGAGGGCCGCGATGCCCTCGCCGATGCACAGCGCCGCCTTGCAGCGGCCGGCATCACGGTGCAGCACGGCAGCCCGGAGGAAGCGGTGTTTCGTGGCGTCGATGCTTTTTTTCGACTGACCGATCCCATGGGGCAGGCCATTGAGCTGTTTTGCGGCCTTGCCGATGACGAGCAAGCTTTCGTGCCTTCGCGCGCGATGGGGGGGTTTTGCGCGGGTGATCTGGGGTTTGGTCATGCGGTACTGATGACGACCGACTTTGACAAGAGCAAGAATTTTTATTGCGATATTCTTCTATTTCGCGTGAGTGACTTCATCACACGCCCCAACCGGCGATTGTTCATGCACATCAACCCCCGGCACCATTCGATTGCACTGTCTGAAAGTCCTGTGCGCGGCATCGCGCATTTGCTGGTCGAGGTGAACGAATTTGATGATCTGGGCCGCGCCTACGACGTTGCTTTGCGTGACTACCCGGACGCCATCACCTCGTCGCTTGGGCGGCACTCCAACGACTTTATGACATCGTTTTATGTGCGAACCCCCAGCGGCTTTGCCCTTGAGTACGGTTGGGGGGGCCGGCTGGTGGGGCCGCACTGGCAGCCTCATGAACTCTTCGGGCCCAGTCTGTGGGGGCATGACCGTCGGGCGGGTAATCCTGAATCACGTTTGGTCGCAGGACAGCAGCGTCAGTTTGCCTTTGACCAAGGCATACGCGCACCGTCGCCGGGCGGGCCCATGCGCCCCGACGTCCCTGATGCGCACTGACGCATCGCTCCCATCGTCTTCAACCACCAAAGTCATCGCCATGTCAAATGAGAAAGTTCTTCGACGCGACTTCGAAATCCCCCCGGAGCTGCGCACCGATCGACAGCAGCAAATGGTTGGCCACATCGAGCAGGGTCCGAGAGGGCGCGTGATGGTCAATCTGCGCGCTTGGCTGCATAACATGGATTTTCTTGATGTTGCAGAGCCTTTCGGTTTGTACCTGTCTCAGTTCGCCCCGTTGAGCAAGCGACAAAAAGAGATTTTGGTTCTGGTGCACGCGCATTTTTGGGACGCCAAATACGAATGGGACGCCCACACACGTCATGCCTTGAAGGCTGGAATCAGTCAGGAGCAGATCGATGCGATCTCCAAGGGCTTGCGTCCTGTTTTCGAGGATGCGGTGGAGAACCTGACATGGGAGTTGGTCGCGGCCTTGCACACGGTCCGTCATATCGACGACGATCTTTACGATCGCTCCATGAAGGTATTCGGGCACAAGGGGGTGAGCGACCTGATCGGCTTGATTGGGCTCTACACCATGGTCGCGATGACACTGAATTTTTATGACGTCCCCCCCGGCCACGTACCCGCTTGGCAAAAGCCTGCAGCAGGACAGAGCCAGCCTGCCTCTTGAGGCTGGCTGGCGATTGCTCAAGGGGTGGCCGTGGTGTGCGGCCGTGATGTGCAGCCGAGAGAGTGGATTGAAACCGTTGAATGAAAGCAGTTGATATGACAAAACACATGTTGCTCGCGTTTAGCAACGCGCTTCCTGGGCGCGATCAGGATTTGGCCCAATGGCTCGACGAGCACCATATTCCCGAGGTGCTGCAGGCCCCGGGTTTTGTCAGTGCTTGCCGTTATGAACTCAGTGCCGATCAGTACAAGCCTGGGCCTCATCCTTATCGCTATGCCACGGCCTATGAGGTGGAAGCCGAAGATTTGAAGTCCGCATTCAGCGCGCTCACTGAGGCCGTGCAGGCGGGTACGAAAACAGACAGCCGGGACCGCACGCAGATGGCCCTTTGGGTTTTTACGCCTGCAGGTCCTAAGCGCTATGCCGATCCGACACAACGTGGATGACACCCAATCGCCGCCGAAGGCCCTGTCCGATGGAGCGGTTTATGGGGTTAGACAAAGTCAGCATTTTTCGGTCGGAGCGCTCAGACGGCAAGGCCTGGCCTGTCGCGCGCCAAGTGGCCGTATCCGATACAGATCAATGGTCTCAAACTAAATGGAGCAAGCGTGACAAACCCCAACATTCCTCAACTCGGTCAGGAAAGCATGTGGGTGCACCTCATGGGTGTCCCTTTTACACAGGGCTATATCGATGCACGTGGCGTGCGAACCCGCTACCTTCGGGCGGGAAAACCCGACGCGCCGCCTTTGGTTCTGCTGCACGGAACCACCGGTCACATCGAGACCTACATGCGCAATATTGCGCAGCACGCCCAACACTTCGACGTCATTGCGATCGACATGCTCGGGCACGGCTATACCGACAAACCGGACGTCGATTATGAAATTCCGCAGTACGCCGCGCATCTGCGCGATGTGCTGGATGCCTTGAAGTTGGACAGCGTTCTTCTTTCGGGTCAGTCACTTGGGGGTTGGGTTGCGGGCAGGTTTTGCCTGGATCACCCTGAGCGCGTAAGGCGCTTGTGCCTCAACACCACTGGCGGCGCCCATTCCAATGCGGCGGGCATGAAGGCGGTCTACGAAAAAACACTGGCAGCGGCTCAGAACCCGACGACCGAAGTCGTTCGACAGCGGCTCGAAATCCTGATGTCCAACCCGGCTGCCGTCACCGATGAATTGGTGGCCACGCGAAGGCGCGCCTATTTGGTTCCGGGCATGGTGGAAGCGACTCGCCGTATTTTGTGTCTGCAGATCCCGGAAATTCGCCAACGCAACATCATTCCCGACGAAGATTGGAGCCGCATCACGGTTCCGACTTTGGTGGTTTGGACCACAGACGATCCCACCTTTCCTGTATCAGTGGGCGAGAAGCTGGCGCGGCTTATCCGCGGAAGTCAGTTGGAGATCCTCACTGGTTGCGGACATTGGCCGCAGTGGGAGAGGGCCGAACAGTTCAACGACATCCACCTGAAATTCATGCTGCAGTAGGCCTTGAGCCTGAAGACCCGCCGCAAGGCAGTGGGTTTTTGTCGTCCTCTTAAGCGGGCAAGGCCCGCTGAGAGACGGGCACGCCGCTTTGTATCGGCTTGCTCACCAGGCCTCTTGCAGAACCTGCTCGATATCGCTGCTGCTCAGTGGCGTGGGCAGGCTTGACAGCATGTACTCCTTGCTGGCGGCTGAAGCAATCAAGGCCAAATCTTCGTGCTTGACGCCCACCTCCTTCAAGGATTGCGGCAGTGGCAAACTTTGCAGCAGGGCGGTCAATGCCCCGCTGGCAAGCGCTGCGGCCTCTTGGGCCGACGATGCCCTCGGACAACCCAGTGCATCCATAACGTCGTTGTAATCGGCACCAATGCAAGGCAGCAGGCGGCCCATGCTCGGTGGCAGCAAGATGGCATGTGCGATGCCATGCTGCAGCCCATACCGACCCCCAAAAATATGACCCAGGGGGTGAACCAAAGAGGCCATGGCGTTGATCGATGCGGTGCTGGCCATGGCGCAAGCCATCTGGCAGTTCTGCCTCGCCTCCAGGTGCTCAGGATGTTTGACGGCTACCGGCAGCCATTTGAGCAGGAGCTTGGCCGAGTGCAGTGCCAGGCCGGTTGACATGGGGTTGCGGTGTTTGGAGTAAAGCGCCTCAATGGAGCGGGCGACGGCCGTCATCCCGCTCGCAGCGGTCAACCTTGCGCCGGCATGTACCGCCATCATCGGATCGAGAATCGTTGCATCAGGCACCAATCGGTCATCCCAGAACAGGATCTTTTTGCTCTGTTGGGGGTCTCTGATGCCGGCTGTTGGCATGACATCGCTGCCCGAGCCCGCCGTTGTGGGAACGGCAATGTGCAGCAGGGGTGAACTGTCGAGTCTGCGTCGCTCCATTCCCTGGTCTGCGAAACGTATGGAATAAGGCAGGAGGTCGCCGTTGGTCGCCAGGTAAAGCACGACCCCTTTGGCGGCATCAATGGCGCTACCGCCTCCAACGGACACCACGGTGTCTGCCCCAAGGTTTTTTACTTGCGCAGCAGCACGACTGAGCTCGGGCAAGGGCGTTTGAGCGCGTACATCGGTGAATGCGCCGGCGTAATGAACGCCGAGTGCAGATTTCACCTGTTCCAGCATCACGCCGCCTGCGACAGTTTGCCCGCAGATCACCATGACGCGCTTGCCGCCCAGGTATTGGACGATGGAGGCCAATCGGCCCAAACTGCCTGCGCCGTAGTGAACTTGTCGCGGCCAATAGGAGACTTCAGCTTCTTTCATGCCGCTTGTTCTTTCATAGGATGCAAGGTAATTGTGAAGTTCACTCTTCAATGGAGGTGCGGCAAAGGCTTGGCGATGTCGGCCACTTAAATTGATCGAGTTATTGCATTGACTGCATTGTATGCCGTAAGATGCAAAAAACAGTTGATCAAGAATCGGCTCAATTCAGGTCAAAACGGACCACCCGAGGCGCCACTCCACAGCGCCGAGAGTTGGTCGTTGTGACTTTTGTTTGTGTGCAAGTGCGGTGCTTTGATGGCAGCATCCGCAAATGTGTCGGAAAGAGGTTACCCCATGGACAGTTTGGCAGCGGGCGGCAGTGTGATCGATCCGAAAGCCTTCCGGCGTGTGATGGGCTCTTTCGCCACCGGCGTGGCCGTGGTGACCACGTCGCGCGATGGCGAACAATTCGGCATGACCGTCAATTCGCTGACTTCAGTCTCGCTAGAGCCACTGATCGTCCTCATCTGCGTGGTCAAAGGGAGCCGTACGGGTCTTGCGATCCGGGACAGAGGCCGCTTTGCCGTGAATCTGCTCAATTCAGAACAAGAAGAGATTTCACGCCGGTTTGTCTCCAGGGAGCAGCGCAGCTTTCGGCGTCAAGACGCCAGCGACAACGTCTGGGGAGTGCCGCTCATGGAAGGTGCACTGGCCAGCCTCGTGTGCGATGTCCACCTCGTTCAAGAAATCGGTGATCACGACGTGGTGTACGGGCGGGTGCTCCACTGTGATTCCTCTGAAGGCAAGCCCCTTTTGTATTGGCGCGGTGCCTATTCGGCATTGGGCGATTGGGCGCCGGTCAACCCATAGCGAGGTCAATGTCCCGGAAAGTGGCTTAAGTTTTTGAATCAAGGGCCATCGTTAGGTTGGAATGCCAGTCTTTTGAATCCGCTGACCTGAAGGCGAAGAACATCGTCATGAACAACGCAATACCTTGCGTCTTTCCCGACAACTCTTCTGGTGAAATATAAGTCTACCTGGCTGATCACGAAGCCGGTCAATCAAGTCTTGGATGTCTCTTCCTTCTCGAATCGAAGGCCGCACCTAAGCCATTGAATATTCGGGCCACATGTCCCGGAGGATGAAGCAAAAGCTGTAAAGTTCGCCAGCGCATGTCAATTTTTTTGACAGGCTGTTGGGGGGTGAAGACAATATTGGACCGGCGTCAACATGTCGCCGTTTTGAACAGTAAAATCCCGCACAAGACGGCTATTTGGAACATGTTCAAGCATGTGACGTCAAACGGCCGGGGTCATTGAAGGCGCACGCTGTGAGGACATGCCATGAAGCCCGTTTTTATATTTTTGCTCTCAAGCCTGTTTGTGGGTGCCATGTCTGGCTGCACGGTTTTGGCCATTGCCGATGCGGCAGGTTCTGCCATCGTTTATGGCGTGAAGACCACGGTGAATGTGATCGATGCGGTGACCCCCGACATCGTCAACAAGAAGAAGTGATGGCTGCGCTTTAGACAAACGGCCAGTTTCTTCAACGCACAAATAAAAACCGGCACATCTGTGCCGGTTTTTGTTGGGTTAGAGGCACGGGCGCGTGCCTGTATTTTCAAATACCCAGCCAGCCGTTGGTGCGGGCAAAGTGCAGGGCCTGAGTGCGGCTGTTGACGCCCAGGCGGCGGAACAAGCGCCAGAAATGGACTTTGACCGTGTGTTCGCTGATGTCGAGCTTTTCGGCAATTTCGCGGTTGGACAAACCTTGGTCCAACATCAAAATCAGTTGTTTTTGGCGCTTGGACAGTTTGGTTGGGCCTGCAGGCGTATCGGACTCTTCAGCTTCTTCCTCTTCGCTCACAAGCAGTGCGCGAAGGGCTGCAATGATTTGGGCAGGGCTGTTCGATTTTTCGATAAACGCATTGGCACCGGCTTCGAGGCAACGGGCCTCGAACTCACTGGCACTGGAGCTGGTGACAACCGCCAGTGGAACGTCTGGAAATTTGGATTTCAGGACCTGCACACCGGACATGCCCAGTGTGTCAGGCAGTTGCAAATCCAAACAAAACAGCTCGGGCGCGCCGTTTTTTTCCACGGTGGACTCAACCACGTTCAATTTGTGTACGGGGATGATTTTCAGACCCGGTTTCACGCGGTGGACCAACATGGTGAGTGCATCGCGCATGATGGGGTGGTCATCGATGACATATACAGTCATATTTTTTTCTGTAGTAGGCTTAAAGTTTAATGATACACCGGGATATTATTTTTTGCAATAAAAATTGTCAATTGTGTGATGGAGTTCAGATTTTTTTTGAATTTGTCAATTCACTTAGTGTTTTCGATAACAAAAATTCCTCTGCTTCATTCAATGGCAAACACAAAGCCCTCAATTCTGTCAAGCAAGCCAAGCCCTCGGTTTGCAGTCGTCCAATCGCAAGACCCGCGTCCTTGGGCGATGCAAAACCCAGACTTTGCAAAACCAGCTGTCCATGTGCATCCAGCAGTTTGAAGTAAAACAAGCCGTCTTTTTCGCGGTATTGCTTGAAACTGGCAATGGCCGATTTGTTGGCATTGTTCGATGCGCGAGTGCTGCCAGAAGACAGAGCGCGCAAGCCCACAGCGTGGCGCAATTCGCGCATGAAAGGGGTTGCCAACTGGCGTGCTTTTTCAGCGCCTGCCAACAAGATTTGATCCAATTCGGCGGGCTCGTTGATCAAGGCCTGGTAGTGCTCGCGCATGGGCGCGATTTCGCGGTCTATGCGTTCAAACAAGATTTGCTTGGCATCGCCCCAGCCAATGCCATCGGCATAGGCCTGAGCCAAAGTGGCCGACTCTTGCGTGGTGGCAAAGGCTTGGTAGATTTGGAACAGTGCCGAGCCCTCGGTGGCTTTGGGCTCTCCGGGCGCTTTGGAGTCGGTCACGATGCCTGCAATTTGTTTGCGCAATTGCGCGGCGGGTGCAAAAAGGGCAATCGTGTTGTCGTAGCTTTTGCTCATCTTGCGGCCATCGAGGCCAGGCAAGAGCGCCACCGATGCTTCAATCACCGCCTCGGGCAAAACGAAATGCTCGCCATACAGGTGGTTGAAGCTGGACGCCATGTCGCGTGCCATTTCGATGTGCTGAATCTGGTCACGACCGACGGGCACCTTGTGCGCCTTGAACATCAAAATGTCCGCGCCCATGAGCACGGGGTACATGAACAGACCAGCTGTGACATCGCTGTCAGGGTCGTGGTTGGCCGCGTTGTTTTTGTCCACAGCGGCTTTGTAGGCGTGCGCCCGGTTGAGCAAGCCTTTGCCGGTGACGCAGGTCAACAGCCAGGTCAGCTCTGGAATTTCAGGAATGTCAGACTGGCGATAAAAGGTGACTTTGTCGGTGTCCAGTCCGGCGGCGATCCAACTGGCCGCAATCTCCAGGGTGGAGCGCTGAATGCGCGCGGGCTCATCGCACTTGATGAGCGCATGGTAGTCGGCCAAGAAATAAAAACCCTGGTTTTGGCTGAGGCGACTGGCCTGGACTGTGGGCCGAATCGCGCCCACATAGTTGCCCAGATGGGGCGTGCCGGTGGTGGTGATCCCGGTCAGAACACGGGTATGAATCGGGGTGGTCATGGGTGGGTGGAAAATCAACGAAGCAAAAAAGTCAGAGGGCTGAGCGCGACCTTGATGGCGTCAAAGGTCAGGCCCATGAGCGGGCGCATCCAGAGGTCGCTGATGACGCCTGTGATGACCAGTCCCATGACGATGAAAAAGCCCCAGGGCTCAACGCGCGAGACCAGCATGGCTTGACGCCATGGCAGCAGGCCTACCAAGATGCGGCCCCCATCCAGCGGGGGCAGTGGGAACAGGTTGAACACGAACATGACCACGTTCACCAGCATCCCGGCTTTGCACATTTCCAGGAAAAAGCGCTCGGTCAAACCGCTGCCCGCCAAGGCATAGAGCAATGCACCCCACACCAGGGCCTGCAGCAAATTTGCACCAGGCCCGGCCAAGGCAACCCAGACCATGTCGCGTTTGGGTTGTCGAAGTTGGTCAAACCGAACAGGAACCGGTTTGGCATAGCCAAATAAAAAAGCCCCGCTTGTGCTGAAGTACAGCAGCAGTGGCAGCAAGATGGTGCCCAGCGGATCGATGTGGGGGATGGGATTGAGCGTCACCCGCCCCAGCATGGCGGCTGTGGGGTCACCCAAGCGCATGGCCGCGTAAGCGTGCGCAGCCTCGTGCATGGTGATGGCAAAGACCACGGGCAGGGCGTAGATCAAAACGGTTTGAATGAGTTCAGGCATGTTCACCCCCGCATTGTCTCAGACCCTGAGACGCGCACATCCGTGGCCTGCGTGAACGGGTGGCTGACCTCAAAGGCCGATCAAGGCCGGGTCGCCCTGGCCTTGCCGCAAAATTTCAGGCACTTCGCCGCTCATGTCCACCACGGTGGTGGGCGCCATGGCGCAAGCCCCGGCGTCAATCACCCCACCTACCAAGCGTTCCAAGCGTTTGCGAATGTCTTGGGGGTCGTTCAGGGGCAAGTCCTCGCCGGGCATGATCAGGGTGGCTGCCAACAAGGGTGCGCCGTGCAGGCTCAGCAAGGCTTGCAGGACCTTGTGGTCGGGCACCCGCAGGCCTATGGTTTTGCGTTGTGGGTGGCTAAGCCTGCGGGGCACCTCTTTGGTGGCTTCCAAAATGAAGGTGAAAGCCCCTGGCGTGGCCTGTTTGATGGTGCGAAATTGCAGGTTGTCGACGCGCGCGTAGTTGGCCAGTTCGCGCAGATCACGGCACAGCAAAGTCAAGTGGTGTTTGTCGTCCACACCACGAATGCGGCGCAACTGGTCGGCCGCACCCTTGTCGTCCAGGTGGCAAACCAAGGCGTAGCTCGAATCGGTGGGCACCGCCAAAATCTCCCCTTGCTTGAGCAATTCGACCGCTTGTTTAAGCAGGCGCGCTTGGGGGTTGTCCGGGTGGACGGTGAAAAACTGGGCCATGGGCGTTTGTGGTCAGGTTCCAGTGCGCGTTGCGCTCAGGACTTTGGAGAGGGGATGACGGTGCGGGTTTCCCGAACCGTGAGCCAAGCCCCCAAAGCGCCGCAGATCGCCACCAGGGCCATGCCCAAAAAGGCCCATTGGTCGGGCAGGTGGCTGAAAACAAGCCAGCCGCCCACCACGCCAAAACCAATTTGGGCATACAAATAGGGGGTGAGCGTGGCGGCAGGCGCGCGTGCATAGGCCAAAATCAAAAAGAAATGGCCCACCGTGCCCATCAGACCCATCAAAAACAGCTGCATCCACACGGTCCAGTCAAAAGGTATTTCCCAAACAAAAGGCAGTGCCAAACTGGCCATGGCGGTGCCTATCCAGCCGGTGTACAGGTGCATGGTCATCGGGTCTTCGGTTTTGGCCATCTTGCTGGTCAGCAGCTGAAAGCCAGTGTTGGTGGCCACCAGGGTCAAGGGCAAAACCATGCTCCAGTCAAAGTGCTGACTGCCAGGGCGAATGATGAACAGTGTCCCAATGAAACCACCCACGACCAAGCCCCAACGCAGGGGCCGCACTTTTTCTTTCAGCGCCCACGCGGACAACAAGGTGATGAGCAGCGGCGACAGCAGGACGATGGCGGTGAATTCGCCAACCGGCATGTATTTCAGGCTGAAAAAGGCCAAAAGGCTGCAGATGAACAGCAGCAGTCCTCGCGCCAACTGAAATCGAGGGTGTCGGGTCTGCAAGATCTTGCGGCCACGGGCAGGCCAGACCAAGGCGGTGGTGATGGTGGCTTGAATGGCATATCGGAACCAAAGCGCCAAAAGCACCGACATGCTGGCGCTGATGTGCCGAGAGGTGGTGTCCAGGGTGGCAAAGCAGGCCGTGGCCAGCACGGCAAAGGCGATGCCATGCAATGCCTGAGATGGCGGTCTGCTCACTGAATGCGGTCGGTCAAAAGCGACCACACTGGGGTCAGCTGACCCGGCAGCAGGGGCAGGCCGCCCAAGTCAATGCGGCTTTCGTCTGGGCTGTGAAAGTCACTGCCACGGGAGGCCGCCAGCTCAAATTCAATGGCCATGTCGGCATAACGCAGGGCTTCTTGTGAAGAGTGGCTGCCCGTGACGACCTCCACACCCCGCCCACCGTGGGCTTTGAATTCACTGAACAGGGCGTATTCCTCGTTGGGTGTGAAGCCGTATCGCGCTGGGTGCGCAATCACCGCCACGCCACCGGCATCGGTGATCCATTGCACCGCCTCCTGGAGGCGTGCCCAGCGGTGCGGCACAAAGCCGGGTTTGCCTTCGGTCAGGTATTTGCGAAAGACCTCTGAAGTGTCATTGCAAACCCCGGATTCGACCAAATGGCGGGCAAAGTGGGTGCGTGAAATCAACTCGGGATTGCCCACATACTGCAGCGCCCCTTGGTAAGCATTCAAGATGCCCACTTTGGCCAAACCGTCGGCCATTTCTTGGGCACGGTCGCTGCGTCCACCGCGGGTTTTGTGCAAACCATTTTTCAAGGCGGTGTTGTGAGGATCAAAACCCAAGCCCACGATGTGCACCGTCTGGTGGGCAAAGGTGACCGAAATTTCCGTGCCCGTGAGGTAGGGCAGGCCTTGGGCTTTTGCCGCCGCCAGGGCGCGCTCTTGACCGCTCACTTCGTCGTGGTCGGTGAGTGCCCACAACTCGACCGCGTTGGCTTTGGCGCGTGCGGCCAAGGCTTCAGGGGTGAGCGTGCCGTCTGATACAACGGAATGGCAGTGCAGGTCAGCGTTCATGATGTAGTCCACCGCCACATTCTAGAGCCTTGAGGGCCATGGATGTTCGCGCAAGCCCATAACCCTATAAAGCTGAACAGCCCTGCTGGCTAACGGGTGCCAGGGCTTGGTCGATAATCACTCCATGAACTTGAAGCCCAACTGCCAGGAGCTGTTTGCATGGCGCTGATGATCACCGACGAATGCATCAACTGCGATGTGTGCGAACCCGAGTGCCCAAACCAGGCCATTTATTTGGGCCAAGAGATCTACGAAATCGACCCGTCCAAATGCACCGAGTGTGTCGGGCATTTTGACGAACCGCAGTGCGTGCAGGTCTGTCCCGTGGCCTGTATCCCCATCAACCCACAGCATGTGGAAAACCAAGAAAGCCTGTGGGCCAAATACAAGCGACTGCAAGGGCCATCACCTGGAAATGGCGCTGAAGGGCTTGGCAAGTCGTCTTGATGGGCTTGCTCAATTGGCCGCAGGCACATCGGTCGATGGCGAATCGGCAGAAGGTGTTTTGCAAGCAGGCGTTTCCAAAGAGGGCGCCTTGGCCGGTCTGGGTGGCTTGGGCCGAGGCGTTTTGCTGGTGTGGATCTGCACCATGGCTTTTTCCATCTCACCCGACAACAGCAAAGGCAAGGCCTTGAGTGCACGCAGCAAACTGTCGTCTATGCTTTGGCGCTGCTCTTTCATGGGCTTTTTCAGCACCCAAGAGACCACCTCGGCCTTGTCACCGGGGTGGCCAACGCCGATGCGCAGCCGCCAATAATCGGCCGTACCCAATTGGGCGTGGATGTCGCGCAGACCGTTGTGCCCGGCATGGCTGCCGCCCAGTTTCAATTTGGCTTCTCCGGGCGCAATGTCCAGCTCGTCGTGGGCGACCAGAATTTCTTGCGGTTGAATTTTGAAAAAACGGGCCAAGGCGGCCACCGATTTGCCCGACAGGTTCATGAAGGTCTGCGGTTCGAGGAGCCAGACGGTTTGGCCATTCACCGTGGTGCGGGCCGCCAGGCCGTGGTAGCTGCGTTCTGGCACCAAGTTGAGCTTGAGCTCGCGCGCCACCGCATCGAGCCACCAAAAGCCAGCGTTGTGCCGGGTGTCTTCGTATTCGTTGCCCGGGTTGCCCAAGCCGACTAAGAGTTTGATCATGGATGCTGATTATCCTTGTGCGCCCAGCCCGCAGCATCAAAAAAACCAGGGTACTCAAACAAAAGGCCCGCTGAAGCGGGCCTTTTTCTGAGAGGCGGTGAGCCTCGGGCAGGCAGCTTACTTCTTGCCCTTGCCCTTGCCTTTGGCGTCAACTGGGGCAGCAACCACAGGGGCGGCTACCGCTTCTTCGACGGGGGCGACGACAGCCACCAAGACGGGGTTTTTCTTGCCGCGGGTAACCGGCTTGCAGCCTTTGGGCAAAGTGATGTCGTCCAAGTGCAAGGACACGCCCTTGGTCAGGCCAGTCAGGTCTACCTGGATGAACTCAGGCAAATTGGCGGGCAAGCAAGCCACTTCGATTTCAGTCATCACGCGGTTGACCAAGCACTTGTCGGTCTTGACGGCTTCAGATTCCTCTTCACCGCTGAAGTGGAATGGCACTTTCATGTGCAAGGTGGTGTTGGCATCGACGCGTTGGAAGTCAATGTGTTGCACCAATTGCTTGAAGGGGTGCATCTGGTAGTCGCGCAGCAAGACCTGGCTTGACTGGCCGTTGACTTCCATCTCCAGGATAGAGGCGTGGAAAGCTTCTTTTTTCAGTGCGTGCCACAGCGCATTGTGGTCCAGCTCAATGTTTTGCGGGGCCATATCAGCACCATAGACGATGCCTGGCGTGCGGCCAGAGTTGCGCAGACGGCGGCTCGCACCCGTACCATGCTTAGAGCGCTCAAAAGCGACGAATTTCATACATTTCTCCTTCTAGGGTCCACCGCGACCAGTGTGACCCTGACTCAAAAAAGCCAGCCTGTCCACAAGGGAGGCTGGCCACGTGTGCCGTTCTCCGATCAGCTTTGATCGGAGAACAGGCTCATCACCGACTCTCCATGGGCGATCCGGTTGATCGTTTCGGCGATCAGTGGAGCCACAGAGAGTTGGCGAATTTTGGTGCATGCCGCAGCCTGTGACGTCAGCGGAATGGTGTTGGTGACCACGACTTCATCAAGGGCTTCGCCTTGGGCGATGCGTTCGATGGCGGGTCCCGAAAAAATCGGGTGGGTGCAATAGGCGTAAACTTTTTTGGCACCGCGCGCTTTCAGCACTTCAGCGGCCTTGACCAAGGTGCCCGCCGTGTCGATCATGTCGTCCATGATCACGCAGTTGCGGCCATCGATCTCGCCGATCACGTGCATCACTTCGCTGACATTGGCCTTGGGGCGGCGCTTGTCGATGATGGCCAGATCGCAACCGAGTTGTTTGGCCAAAGCCCGGGCACGCACCACGCCCCCCACATCGGGTGAGACCACGATCAGGTCGTCGTAATTTTGCTGGCGCAGGTCGCCAAGCAAAACGGGCGAGGCGTAAATGTTGTCGACGGGGATGTCAAAAAAGCCCTGAATTTGGTCGGCGTGCAAGTCCATGGTCAGCACGCGGTCAACGCCAACGGCTTGCAGCATGTTGGCCACCACTTTGGCCGAAATGGGCACACGCGTAGAGCGTGGCCGGCGGTCTTGGCGGGCGTAGCCAAAATAAGGAATCACCGCGCTGATGCGATCGGCCGAGGCGCGTTTGAGCGCGTCCACCATGATCAGCAGTTCCATCAGGTTTTCGTTGGTCGGAGCGCAGGTGGACTGAACCACAAACACCTCTCGCGCACGCACGTTTTGCTTGAGTTCAACGGTGACTTCGCCGTCAGAAAAACGGCCTACATCGACAGCACCCAAATGGGTGCCCAAGTTGCGGGCAATCTCGGCGGCCAATACGGGATTGGCGTTGCCGGTGAAAAGCATGTATTCGGGAGGGAGTGAAGCAGGCTGCATGTGCATTCCAGCGATCAGAAAAAAGGGCCTGTACGAATGAACGTATTTGGCAGGGGAAGAAGGACTCGAACCTTCGCATGCTGGAATCAAAATCCAGTGCCTTAACCAACTTGGCGACTCCCCTACACGGGTTGACCGCTGAAACAGCGATCGACCGATCAACTTTCGCTGGTTGCCCACCCATTTAAGGGATGAACTTCCAAATTGCTGCATTGGCGCATTTGCCAGTGGTTTGGAAGCGCACTGGGAACCATGCCTGTTGTGCAATGCGCAAACACTGCACTGCCAGAACCCGTCATTTTGCCATTCATGCCTGCGTTAGAAAGCACTTCAAGGGCTTTGGAAACGTCGTGGCACAAGGCTTGGGCAACGGGTTGCAGGTCATTGTGACCAAAGCCAAATGGCCCTGCAGCGAAGTCCGAAACTATAGCAGGTTTTGTCGCCCGTTCAAGCATGGGGTGCTTAAAAATCTGAGCGGTTTCAATTCCTGCAGCCGGTTTGATGACCCAAAACCGGGCCGATGGCAGTTCCACAGGGCTGATTTTTTCGCCTATGCCCTCCACCCAGGCGTTGTGGCCGCTCAGGAAAAAGGGCACATCAGCGCCCAATTGCAGCCCCAGTTTTGCAAGCGTGGACAGGCTCAGTTTCAGATCCCACAGGCGATTGAGTGCCAGCAAAGTGGAGGCCGCATCTGAGGAGCCCCCCCCCATGCCGGCTTGGGCGGGAATTTGTTTGTCAATGGCAATGTGCGCGCCCAGGTCACAGCCTGTGTGATGTTGAAGCAGCTTGGCGGCACGGGTGATCAGATCGTCATCAGGCAGTTTCAGCGACAAATCTTCTCTGCTGATGGCACCGCCTGGGCGCTTTTCGAAGTGCAGGGTATCGCACCAATCGATGAGCATGAACACCGATTGCAGCAGATGGTAGCCGTCAGGGCGTTGGCCCGTGATGTGCAAAAACAGGTTCAGTTTGGCCGGAGCGGGGACGTCGTGCAAAGATTTCATGGGAAAAGTTTTGTCGCTCAGCGCACCCAGGGGTCAACGGTCAAGCACGATGCGCAAAATGGCTTGTGGTTCTGGCCAGGTCCTTTTGGCCGTCAGCCGGCCTTGGGCCTGCGCTGACAGGTCGGCTTCCCAGCCGGAAGAAACGCCGGCACGGCCGTTGAGCCACTCAAACAAGGCCTCTATGGGCAGATGTGTGCCAGTTAAACGCTGGCTCAAAAGGTCCAAGCTGCTGTCAGTTGTTTTGTGGGGGCCCTGCTCCAAAAGAGCGCTTAAAGGTGTCCAGCTCAACCGGGCCAAAGTGCTGCCAATGGGGCTGAACAGGCTCAATTCGCCTTGATCGGCCGAGCCTTGGAGCTCGAAGTTGGCGCTCCAGTTCTGGGGCGGTGTGCTTTGGATTTGCAGGGCCAGACGGCCAGACCAAAATGCCGATCTTTCGGCCAGCTTGGGGCTGGGGGAAGTACAGCCCGACAAGGCCAAAATGCTGCCAGCGGCCAGGCCCAGCCAACCGCGTCGCTGCAGACCGGCAAAGCTCATGGTTTGAAGTTCAAGCGTTGGAGGGTGCTGAGCAGGGTTTCGTTGTCGGCTTTGAGCAGCAAACCTTCACGCCAAACGGTGGCGGCGGCATCGGTTTGACCTGTAAGCCAAAGCACTTCTCCCAGGTGGGCTGCGATTTCGGCATCGGGCTTGGCTTTGTAAGCGGCCTGCAAAATGCGCAGAGCTTCAGGCCATTGGCCTTGGCGAAAACGCAGCCAGCCCAAGCTGTCTTGGATGTAGGGGTCTTTGGGCGAGAGTTGGACGGCTTTGTCGATCAACACAGAGGCTTCGTCCAAACGCGTGTTTCGATCGGCCAAGGAGTAGCCCAAGGCGTTGTAAGCGTGTGCATCTTCTGGCGCTTTGGCCATGAGCATGCGCAACAGCCTTTCCATTTCATCGTGGCGTTTGAGTTTTTCACAAACCATGGCGAGCTCAGAGATCAGTTGTGCATCGTCTTGGGCTTTGTTTAAGGCCTCTTTAACCAAGGTGTAGGCCGCTTGGGCTTGTTGGTTCTCCCTGAGCCATACGGATTGAACCAGCACTTTGCGCAAGGCTTGTTCGGGGCTGGTGGTTTTGATTTGGGCCAGAACCTGACGCGCTTGATCCAATTGGCCTTGACTCGTTAACAACTCGGCTTGTCGGGAGGCCAGCTTGATGGGGTCTACACCTTCGGGAATTTGAGACAACCAATTTTTCGCGCGTTCGAGTTGCTTCTTGCTTTGCGCAATCTCTGACAGCGTCAACAAGGCCTCGGTCAGGCCGGCTTGTTGGTCCTTGGCATCACTTGGACTGACCAAGCGGACATATTCTTCAAGGCATTTTTCTGCTTTTTGAGGTTGTGCATTTTCATGCAAGACCAAACCATGGATCAGCCAAGCTTCTGCAAAGTTGGGGTGTTTGTCGTTCAGTTGGGCCAATTGCGCAAGCGCCTCAGGCACCATTTGAAGCGACAACAAGGTGCGTGCATAGCCTTGGCGCAGTTCGGGCGACAGGTCGGTTGCCATGGCCGCGTTCAGCAGGGGTTTGAGCCGCGCGGGGTCTGAAGCCAGCAAGCTCACGGCCAGGACCAATGGACCCATGGCGCTGGGGTCTGCGGCATGGCCCTTGATGACGGCATCCACGGCCCGGGTCATTTGGCCAGCTTCGCGACGCAGTCGACCGACGGTGGTCCAAGTGGCGGCGGCGGTCAGCTTTTGATCGAGTTGTTTGGCCAATGCCTTTTCAACCACCTCGGCCGCCAGTTTTTTGTCTTGCACCTTTTCAAACAAGCGAGGCACCGAAGTGATGGCTTCAGATTGCTTTTCCTGTGGCAACTCTTGAATTCTGGCGCCCAAGGCTTTTCCGGCTTCTTCAACCCGGTTCAGGGCCAGCAAGATTTGCAACATGTACCGAGTGGCTTCGGTGGCGCCGGGGATTTCTTTTTTCCAGCTTTGTGCCGCTTGCAATGCGGCGTCGCCCGAACGCGCTTGCAAAGCCATGTCCACCGCGCGTTGGAACAAGGCCGGGTCTCGGGTTTTGCGGGCGGCATCCAAGATGATAGAAAAGCCACTGCCAGCAGACCCCTCGCGGGCACTCAGTTCGCCCAACAAAATTTGGTAGAACAAAACCGCGTCGAGCGCGGATTTGGGTGGGGGGGCCACGGTTTGGGCAGCGGCAGCTTGTGCCCAAGCACCGATGACAAACGAGGACAAAACGGCAAGTCGAGACCAGGATTTCATAGGGGCCATCATAATCCAGCCAACTTTTAATCCATGCGGCGCTGGTCAAAAACCAGGCTTGAGCCGTTGCCTATTCATGCCCGAACTCCCAGAAGTCGAAGTCACGCGCCGCAGTTTTGCGGACCGGATCGCCACAGCCCGTATTTTGGCCTTGCAGATGGGCAAGCCTTTGCGTTGGCCATTGGGGGTTTTGCCAGACAGTTTGGTGGGGCGACAAGTCAAAGGCGTTCGCAGGCGAGGCAAATACCTTTTGCTCGACTTGGACCAGGGGCTTTTGTTGCTGCATCTGGGCATGTCGGGCAGCTTGAACTTTGCCCCTTCTCAAGCCCCTGCGGGCCCACACGACCACATGGACCTGTTCACCGACCGTGGTGTGCTGCGCCTGCACGACCCCCGGCGCTTTGGTGCCGTGGTTTGGGCGGCCTCAGAAGACGCGCCGGTCGCCCAGAAGTTGCTGGGTCATTTGGGCGTGGAGCCCCTGGACGGCCAATTTGAACTCATGCCATTTGGCCTGGCCCTTAAAAAGCGCCAGACCGCCATCAAACAGGTCTTGCTGGCGGGTGATGTGGTGGTCGGGGTGGGCAACATCTATGCGTCAGAGGCCCTGTTCTTGGCCGGCATAAGGCCAACCACCCGGGCCATGCATTTGTCGCGTCCCCGTGTGGCCAAGTTGCATGCGGCCATCGTGATTGTGCTGACCCGTGCCGTGGCGCAAGGGGGCAGTTCACTCAAAGACTTTGTGAGTGCCGAAGGCCGCACCGGCTATTTCCAACTGGAAGCCGCGGTCTATGGCCGCAAAGGCCTGCCGTGCCGCGTCTGCAGCACCCCGGTTCGGTCCATGCAGCAGGGCCAGCGCACCACTTTTTATTGCCCCCAATGCCAAAAACCTTGACGCCATTGCCCCTGGGTTTTGCCCGCCGCATGGTGGACTGGCAGCGCCTGCATGGCCGTCAAAGTCTGCCGTGGCAAAACACCCAAGACCCTTACCGGGTTTGGCTGTCCGAGATCATGTTGCAGCAAACGCAAGTGACCACGGTGCTGGCCTACTTTCCCCGGTTTTTGACCAAGTTCCCCACGGTGGCCGACTTGGCCAGGGCGCAGCAAGACGATGTGTTGGCGCTGTGGAGTGGTTTGGGTTATTACAGCCGCGCACGCCATTTGCACAAATGTGCGCAAGCGGTGATGGACCGTTTTAACGGCGTCTTTCCCCCTAGCGCCGAAGCCTTGCAAAGCTTGCCCGGCATAGGCCGCTCAACCGCGGCAGCCATCGCGGCCTTTTGTTTCCAAGAGCGGGCGGCCATTTTGGACGGCAATGTGAAACGGGTGCTGACCCGCGTGCTGGGCTATGCCGAGGACTTGGCGGCGCTGAAAAAAGAAAAGGCTTTGTGGGACTTGGCGCAAGATCTGTTGCCCCAGCAAGCCCAAGACATGCCGGCCTACACCCAGGCCCTCATGGACTTGGGCGCTACGGTGTGCTTGCCGCGCAAAGTGCTGTGTGAGCGTTGCCCCGTCATGGACCTGTGCCAGGCCAAACAACAAGGTTTGCCCTTGGCTTATCCGGTGAAAACCCGAAAACTCAAGCGCACCAGCGCCACCCTGTGGCTGCTTTGGGCGGTCAATGCCCAAGGCCAGGTGTGGCTGCAAAAGCGGCCCGACAAGGGCATTTGGGCGGGATTGTTCAGTTTGCCGGTGTTTGACACGCAAGCCGATTTGCAAGCGGCCTGGCCGCAAGGCAAAGACCCGCAGTTCATCGCACCTTGGAAGCATGTGTTGACGCACAGAGACCTGTATTTGCACCCCGTACACATGACAGGAACCGTGAAAAAGCCACCCGCTTGCGAGGGCCAGTGGGTTGATGCAGAGCTTTGGCCCAGTTTGGGCTTGCCAGCGCCGATCAGGGCCTTGTTGACTGGCACCAGCGGCGTTTGAATGTTGCAGCACCAGCGGCTTTGGCGGCCTGCCTGCATCAAGCGCCATCAAACGCTGTCAAGCTGCGTCGAGTTCGCGGTGGCGCTTGAGGGTGAGCCAGCGCATGCCAAAACTTTGGGCCAGTTGTTCGACCATGAAGACCGAGCGGTGTTGCCCGCCTGTGCAGCCGATGGCCACGGTGACATAGCTTCTGTGGTCGCGTTCGATGGCGGGAATCCATCTTTGCAAGAAGCCCTCGATCTGCAACTGCATTTGCACAAATTCTTCAGATTGACGCAGGTAGTCTTGCACAGGGCTGTCGCGACCTGTCAAAGACCTGAGTTGGCTTTCATAGTGCGGGTTGGGCAGCATGCGGATGTCAAACACGTAGTCGGCATCACTCGGTATGCCGCGCTTGAAGCCAAAAGATTCAAATACCAAGGTCAGCTGGGCCAAAGGAGCGCTGACCAGGGTTTTGATGTAGGTTTGCAATTGGGCCGAGCGCAGCAAACTGGTCTCGATGACATGGGCGCGTTCGCGCAAATCGGCCAACAGTTCTCTTTCAAACTGTATGGTTTCCATCAGGTCTTTGTCGTTTTGTGCATTCACGCCACCCGACAAAGGGTGCTTGCGCCGTGTCTCTGAATACCGGCGCTGCAAAGTGTCGGAAGCCGCGTCCAGAAAAAGCAATTTCACCGTCTTGCCCATCTCGCGCAGCAAGGCCATTTGTTCAGGCAGTAAATGCAAGGAGTTGGCGCTGCGCACGTCGATGGCGATGGCCAAGCGCTGTTCCTTTTGCTGCTCCTCCAGTTTGACAAAGGGAATCAGCAACTCTGGAGGCAAATTGTCCACACAGTAATAGCCCGCGTCCTCGAGTGCGCGCAGCGCGACGGATTTGCCAGAGCCGGACATGCCGGTGATCAAGATGATGTCCATGCTCAGACCTGCTCGGGTTGGTGGCTGGGTGAGGGCGAAGCACCATCGCCCAGCATTTCACGCGCATGGGCCAAGGTGGTGGCAGAGCGTTTTTCGCCACCCAACATGCGGGCAATTTCGCCCACACGCGCTTGCGCCGAGACGGCCTGCACCTGGCTGTTGACCTGGCCTTTCTGTGTGGCTTTGCTCACCACCAGGTGGTGGTCTGCACAAGCGGCCACTTGAGGCAGGTGGGTGACGGCCAAGACCTGTCGGTGCTGGCCCAGTTGTTTCATCAATCGGCCCACGGTTTCGGCCACCGCCCCGCCCACGCCTGCATCGACTTCGTCAAAGATCAGGGTGCCAGCTTCGCCAAGTTCACTGGTGGTCACGGCAATGGCCAGTGCAATGCGGGAAAGCTCGCCCCCTGAGGCGACTTTGCCCACGGGGCGTGGGGTGCTGCCCTCGTGACCGGCCACCAAAAAGACAACTTCTTCACAGCCGTGCTGCATGGGCGATTCGAGCGTCTGAAGCTGGACTTCAAAGCGGCCGCCTTGCATGCCCAGTTGTTGCATGGCGGCGCTGACGGCCTTTGCCAAGGGCTTGGCCGCCTGCTGCCGCTGGCGAGAGACCACCTTGGCCGCTTGCAGGCATTGGGCTTGGGCAGCTTGGACTGCTTTTTCCAGGCTGTCCAGATCGGCTGCCGCATCGAGTTGGGCCAATTCTTCGCGCCAACCCAACAGTGCGCGTGGCAATTCTTCGGGTGTTTTCTTGTAGCGGCGCGCCACGGACAACCACAAACCCATGCGTTCATCGAGCTGGGCCAGTTGCTGGGGGTCCAGATCGGTTTTGCGCAAAAGCCGCTGGATGCTATGGGCGACGTCTTTGGTTTGTGCCTGTGCCGAGGCCAACACCTCTGCCAGGGCCGAAAACTCAGGCTCATAGGGGCTCAGTGATTGCAAGGTTTGAATGGCGCGGGCCAACTGGCTCAAGGCCCCCGCCGCCTCGTCGCCTTGCAGCAGCAGCGTGGTTTGGTGGGCACCATCGATCAAGGCCTGGGCATTGGCCAAGCGGGCGTGTTGGGCGCTGAGTTCCTGCCATTCGTTCTGGAGGGGCTGGAGTTTGTCAACTTCGGCGATTTGCCAGGCCAGGCGTTCACGTTCACGGCTGAGCGTGCTTTGTGCCTGTTGCGCGTTGACCAAGGTCTGCTGGGCTTGCCGCCAAATGAGCCATGCCGCTTTGAGGGGGCGGCCATCGACACCCGCATAGGCATCCAGCAGGCCTCGAACGGCATCGGGCCGGGTCAGGCTTTGCCAGGCGTGTTGGCCATGGATGTCCAGCAGTTGTTCACCCAAGGCCCGCAATTGGGTGGCGGTGGCAGGGCTGCCATTGATCCAGGCCCGGCTTTTGCCCGTGGAGTCCACCGTGCGCCGCAGCAGCAGCTGGTCGGTGGCGTCAAAACCCGACTCCTCCAGCCACAACTGGACTTGGGGCGTGGTTTCAAATTCAACGCCCACTTCACAGCGGCTGGCGCCCTCACGCACCACCCCGACTTCAGCGCGGGCACCCAAAGCCAATTGCAGGGCGTCGATCAGTATGGATTTGCCCGCGCCTGTTTCGCCCGTCAAGACGCTAAAGCCCTTGGACAGGTCCAGTTCCAGGGCGTGCACGATGACAAAATCGCGCAAGCTGACGTGGGTCAGTGCCATGGTTCAGACGCCCTCGTTCCAGTGCATTTTTTTGCGCAAGGTGTCAAAGTAATTCCAGCCTGCAGGGTGCAAAAAGCGCACTTTGTGCTCAGAGCGCCTGACCATGATGCGGTCACCCAGGGTGAGGTCGGCCAGAGATTGCATGTCGAAGTTGGCACTGACGTAACGGCCAGCCACAATTTCAATGCAAATCTCGGAAGACTCGGGCAACACAATTGGCCGATTGGACAAGGTGTGCGGTGCAATCGGTGCCATGACCCAGCCGCCAATGGCTGGGTGCATCAAAGGCCCGCCCACCGACAAAGCGTAGGCGGTGGAGCCCGTGGGGGTGGCGATGATCAAGCCGTCCGCGCGTTGGGTGGCGACAAAACGGCCATCGACCTCGACGCGCAGCTCGGCCATGCCGGAAGTGCCGCCCCGGTTGACGACCACGTCGTTCATGGCCAGCGCACTGAACACCTCCCTGTGGTCGCGCACCACATTGGCTTGAAGCAAGCTGCGGTCTTCCGTCTGGTAGCTGCCCTGCAGCATGGGTTGCAGCACTTCTTGGTAACTTTGAATGGGGATGTCGGTGATGAAACCCAGGCGGCCTTGGTTGATGCCGATCAAGGGCAGGGCGTATCGGGCCATTTGACGCCCAATGCCCAGCATGGTGCCGTCTCCCCCAATGACCAAGCCCAAATCGCATTGCTGGCCGATTTGGGCCATTTTCAGCATGGGGTATTGGTTCAAGCCCATGTGCAAGGCAGTGTCCTGGTCGAGCACCACTTCGCAGCCTTGCCGGGTCAGAAACTGGGCCACGTCGTCCAACACCGAGCGCGAAGTCTCCAAAGCCCCCCCTTGGGCGGAGGCGTGGTATTTGCCAAACAACGCGACGTGACGGAATTGGGATCTCATGCGCAAATTACATCACGAAGGTGTTGAACAGCAAGGGCTTGGAGTTGGACATGCACGGCCAGGTTGATTTGGTTTGATTTTAGATCGGCCCGCCTGGTTTCTGGCTTGGCCCTCATAAGCCCCACCCCTTGCCAAGTGCTTGTGGCTTTGCGCCGCGGCACAGTGCGGGCCAAGGCCTGAACCCCAGCCTGTGCATTCTGACCCAACGACCGCTGGCACTGCCTTGGGCATGGGCGCTTGAACAGGCAAGAACCCAGCAGAAAAATTCAGCGGTGAAAACCTGCGGGCCAATTCAGCGAGCACAGGAGATCGGCAAGGTGCGCGTCTTGAGCCGTGTCCCGAAAACGGCGCAGCGCATCCCCATCAGCCCTTGGTGTGGTACTGGGTCAGGCGTGTGACCTCGTTTTTGGAGCCGAGGACAACGCTCACCCGCTCGTGCAGCAGGTGCGGTTGCAAATCCAAAATCCGCGTTTGGCCGTTGGTGGCTGCGCCCCCGGCTTGCTCGATCAGCCAACTCATGGGGTTGGCTTCGTAGAGCAGCCTCAGTTTGCCGGCTTTGTGCGGCTCGCGTTTGTCCCAGGGGTACATGAAAATGCCGCCCCGCGTCAAGATGCGGTGCACATCGGCGACCATGCTGGCGATCCAGCGCATGTTGAAGTTCTTGCCCCGTGGACCGTCTTTGCCTTCCAGGCATTCGTCGATGTAGCGGCGCACGGGCTCGTCCCAGTGGCGCATATTGCTCATGTTGATGGCAAATTCCTGGGTGTCCACGGGCACTTGCACGTTTTCCTGCGTCAAAACAAAGGAGCCTTGTTCGCGGTCGAGTGTGAACATGGCCACACCGTCGCCCACGGTCAGCACCAAGGTGGTTTGGGGGCCATAGACGCAATAACCGGCCGCCACCTGGTTTTTGCCCGCTTGCAAAAAGTCCTGCTCGGTCACGCCTTGGCTGTCTTCGGGTTTTTTAAGCACGCTGAAAATCGTGCCAATGCTGACGTTGACATCGATGTTGGAGGAGCCATCCAGAGGGTCAAACAACAACAAATACTCACCCTGGGGGTAGCGGTTGGGCACCAGGTAAATGCTGTCCATTTCTTCGGAGGCCATGGCCGCCAAGTGACCGCCCCATTCGTTGGCCTCGATCAGCACTTCGTTGGCGATGATGTCCAGTTTTTTCTGAACTTCGCCTTGCACGTTTTCGCTCTCGGCGCTGCCCAAAACACCCCCAAGCGCGCCTTTGTTCACGGCGTGGCTGATGCTTTTGCAGGCACGGGCGACCACCTCGAGCAGCAAGCGCAGTTCGGCCGGGATATGGCCTTTGTCACGTTGCTGCTCCACCAAATAGCGGGACAAGGAAATTTTGCTGCTCATGGTGTTCCTTGTTTTCAGGTCGCGATCAGGGCGCGGCTGACCACTTCACGCACATCGTTGCTGAGTTCATTTTTCGCCGCCACCCGTTCAATGGCCACCCGGGCAGCGCTGCGGTAGGGCTCGGCCAATCGGCTCCAGCGGTCCATGGCCCGGGCCAGGCGAGCGGCCACTTGCGGGTTGATCGCGTCCAGCGCCAAAACCTGCTCACTCCAGAACACATAGCCTGCCGCATCCGTGCGGTGAAAACCCGCCGGGTTGGCACTGCAGTAACTGAAGATCAGGCTGCGCGCCCGGTTGGGGTTGCGCAAGCTGAAGTCGGGGTGCTTCATGAGTTGCCGCACCCGGGCGAGCACATCGCCCGCATGGTTGGGCGCAACGGCTTGCAGGGCAAACCATTTGTCAATCACCAGGGCTTCGTGCGCAAACATTTTGTGGAAAACCGCCAATGCATCTTGAGCCAAGGCATGACCGCTTTGCACCAAGGCAGACAAGGCATTGATGCGGTCGGTCATGTTGCCCGCGTCTTTGAATTGCTGGTAGACACGACCCGGTGTGGCCGTGTCCCCGCTTTGAACCGAGGCCAGGCACAACATGTTCATGGCCAAGCCGGCCAAAGCACGTCGGCCACTGGAGCGGGCATCTGCCGTGTAAGCGCCATTGTTTTTGTGGGCCTCCCAAGCCCATTGCCAGTCGGTGAGCAAGGCCGTGGCCATTTGTCTGCGCATGCTTTCGCGCAAAGCGTGGACACGCTGAGGGGCAACCACATCCAGCTGGTCGGCGATGTAATTTTCAGACGGCAGCGTCAGGGCCAGGTCTTTGAAAGCGGCATCAAGCCCGGGGTGGCGCAACACCTTGCGCAGAGCCTCCATCAGGGCCTCAGGCAGCACGGGCGTTCCGGCCAGGTCTGCGTTTTGTTTCATGGCTTGCACAGCGCTTTGCAGCATCAGCCGTTGGCCCGCTTCCCATTGGTTGAAAGGGTCGCTGTCGTGGGCCAGCAAAATCATCAGATCGTCCGCAGACAAGCCGTCTTCAAGCACCACAGGGGCGCTGAAGTTGCGCAGCAAAGAGGCCACAGGTGGGCTGTCGATGTTCTGGAACGTGAAGCTGGCGCTGGCTTCGGTCAAGACCAGGGTTTGCTGCAAAGCGATCTCGGCGGAGCCTGCCCGTTGCAAAGGCAGGGCCTGGCCTTCTTGGCTGAGCAGCCCCAGGGTGACAGGGATCACAAAGGCCTCTTTGTGCGCTTGCTCGGGCGTGGCGGGGCAAGACTGTTTCAGCGTCAAGCTGTAGCTGCGTTCGGCCGCGTTGTAGACCCCGTGGGCATGCAAGCGAGGCGTGCCCGCTTGGCTGTACCAGCGTTTGAAGGCTGGCAAATGCTGCGCCAAGGCCGAAGCGGGGTTGGCATCGGCAATGGCCTGTGCGAAGTCATCACAAGTGACGGCCTGGCCGTCGTGGCGTTCAAAGTAAAGCCGCATGCCCTTGGCAAAGCCCCCGCGGCCTTGCAAGTCATTGGCCGTGGCCACCAATGTCTGCATCATGCGAACAACTTCTGAGCCCTTTTCGTAAATCGTGACGGTGTAAAAGTTGTTGATTTCCACGTAGCTGTCGGGCCGGACCGGGTGGGCCATGGGGCTTGCGTCTTCGGCAAACTGCACGGTGCGCAACACGCGCACATCTTCAATCCGTTTGACCGCGCGGGCGCTGGCCTCACCGGCCATGTCCTGGCTGAACTCCTGGTCCCTGAAGACCGTGAGACCTTCTTTGAGCGAGAGCTGAAACCAGTCGCGGCAGGTGATGCGGTTGCCCGTCCAGTTGTGGAAGTATTCGTGACCGACCACGCTTTCGATGTTGTCGAAATCCGTGTCGGTGGCGGTGGCAGGACTGGCCAACACGTATTTGGTGTTGAAAATGTTCAGGCCCTTGTTTTCCATGGCACCCATGTTGAAGTCGCTGGTGGCCACAATCATGAAGCGTTCCAGGTCCAGGGGCAGGCCAAAACGGGCTTCGTCCCAGGCCACGCTGGCCATCAAAGAATTCATGGCGTGCTCGGTTTTGTCCAGGTCACCGGGGCGCACAAAAACCTGCAGCAAATGTTCTTTGCCCGAGCGGCTCAAGATGCGTTGTTCACGCGCAACCAGTTGGCCGGCCACCAAGGCGAACAAATAGCAGGGTTTTTTGTGCGGATCGACCCATTTGGCAAAGTGGCGACCGTCTTCCAGATCGCCGTGCTCGACCAGGTTGCCATTGGACAACAGCACCGGGTATTTGCTTTTGTCAGCGCGCAAGGTGACGGCAAAACTGGCCATCACATCGGGGCGGTCCAAAAAGTAGGTGATGCGGCGAAAACCCTCGGCCTCGCATTGGGTGAAAAACGACTCGTTGCTGACGTAAAGGCCCATCAACTGGGTGTTTTTTTGCGGGTTGCAGGTGGTGAAAATTTCCAGATCAAAAGGCTCAAGGCCTTCAGGCAGGTTTTCCAGCACCAGCTGATGGCCTTCCATTTTGAAGCTGGTGCCGCCGCCATTGACCGAAACGCGGGCCAAGTTCAGGTCCTCGCCATCCAGGCGCAGGGCTTGCGCTGCCACGTCGGGGTTGCGGCGCAAGCGCATTTTGTTCAAAACACGGGTTTTGGCCGGGTCGAGGTCGAAGGTCAAATCAACCGTGTCTATCCAAAATGCCGGGGCGGCATAGGCCTCTCGGCGAATCGCGGTGGCTTGTCCTTCACGCATCACTGGCTCCGTTGGGGTTGTGGTCTGACAAACTCAGAGTCCTTGTTTGAGTGAGGCTTCGATGAACGCATCCAAGTCGCCATCGAGCACCTTTTGGGTGGCCGAGATTTCGACGTTGGTGCGCAAATCCTTGATGCGGCTGTTGTCCAGCACATAGCTGCGGATCTGGTGACCCCAGCCCACATCGGTCTTGGTGTCTTCCAGCTTTTGCTGCTCTTCCATGCGTTTGCGCATTTCAAAGTCATACAGGCGCGAGCGCAGGCGCTGCCAAGCCACGTCGCGGTTGCTGTGCTGGCTGCGGCCATCTTGGCACTGCACCACGATGCCGGTGGGAATGTGCGTCAAGCGCACCGCCGAATCGGTTTTGTTGATGTGCTGACCGCCCGCACCACTGGCCCGGAAGGTGTCGGTGCGGACATCGGCCGGGTTGATGTTGATCTCGATCGAGTCGTCGATTTCGGGGTAAACAAACAAGGAAGCAAACGAGGTGTGGCGACCACCAGACGAGTCAAACGGGCTTTTGCGCACCAGGCGGTGTACCCCGGTTTCGGTGCGCAGCAAACCAAAGGCGTATTCGCCTTCGATTTTGATGGTTGCGCCTTTGATGCCCGCGGTGTCGCCGGGGGTTTCGTCTTCAACGGTGGCCTTGAAGCCTTTGCGCTCGGCGTATTTGATGTACTGGCGCAGCAGCATGCTCGCCCAGTCACAAGCTTCGGTGCCACCAGCGCCGGCCTGGATGTCGACAAAGCAGTTCAAGGGGTCGGCCTCATGGCGGAACATGCGGCGAAATTCGAGGTCTTCAACCAGGAGGGTCAATTTGGCCGCTTCGGCTTCAATGGTGATCAGACTTTCATCGTCGCCTTCGTCCTTGCTCATCTCAAAGAGTTCCAGGTTGTCGGCCAACTCGCTGGTCAAATTGGTGATGGTCACGACCACGCCGTCCAGGGCTTTTTTCTCTTTGCCCAGTTCTTGCGCTTTTTTCGGGTCGTTCCAGACGGTCGGGTCTTCGAGAGAGGCGTTGACGGTTCTCAGGCGTTCAGACTTGGCATCGTAGTCAAAGATACCCCCGTAACTCGTGGGTACGAGCGGTCAAGTCTGTCAGGGTGGCGCCAATTTGGTTCAGGTGTTCTGCGTCCATGGGGGAGGTGTCCGGTTCGGTAAACCGGTGATTTTCTCATGACTTGGTTTTAAGCAGCGCCAGCGGCAAGATCAGAATTGACGCCCATAAGAAAACATCAAGGCGGCAATGCCCAAAAATTTGACCTGCACCGAATCGTGCGGGGTCAATTTGTAACCCACGGCGGGAATGATGACCGGTGAAAAACCACGGTAATTGAGTGGGACTTTGTTCTCATAAGGTGCCACATAGCCATACATCAGACCGGCTGTGACCTTGGCAAAGAGTTGGGGATGCCCCAGCAGTTGGTTGTATTGCTGACCTGCATAGAGATAAACCGTGGGCTGACCAAATGAATTGGAGAAAAAACTGGCGCCACACAAACGCTCGCCCGGTAACTGCTCATCAATGGCCAACAAGACCACCGTTTTGTGTTCCGGGTTTTGGCTGAAGTGGTAGGTGTAGGGGGAAAAGGTCAACTCACCTCGGTGGGTGGGGGCAGCAGCGCCTTTCACCGCCAAGAAGTCCGGGCAGTAGCGGGCATTGGCTTGCGCAGAGGCCATCAAGCCAAGCAAAGCCAAGGCCGCAGTCAAGGCCCCAGACGAGGCCAATGGGGTGGTGCGAAACGGGTGCATGGGCAAAACCTTGAAAAGGAAAACGAACCGATTCTAGGGGGTGTCCAGCAAGAACTTTTCAATCAAGCTGGCCAGGCTTTGGGGCTGATCGTGGTGCAACATGTGCCCTGCATCTTGAATCACTGCTTTTTCAAGGTTTGCAACGGCGCTCAAACGCTCGTGGAACTGCGCCATGGTGTATTTGCCCTTCGCCCATTGGCTGAGCGAGTCATCCGAGGCTTCCACGACCAACACCGGGGCGCTGATCTGGCGGTACATCTCCAGGGTTTCATCGACGCGAAAAAGGTAGGGGTTGATCACTTTGTGGGCCGCGCTGCCCAGGATGCGCCACTGGCCATCGCTGCCAGGGCGGGCCCAATGCTGGGCCAACCACTGCGCTTTGTCTGGGCTCAGACGCCGGTTGGTTTTCATCAAACGCGCCGCCACCCCATTGGCGTCGGCATAGGGTTTGAGGTCTTTGGCCCCATCGCGCTGCGCTTTGAGCTCATCAAGCCATTGCGCCATGCGGCCAGGCGCTTGGGCGGGCAGGGTGTTGGCCATGCCAAAACCTTCCAGGTTGATCAGCCTGCGAATGCGCTTGGGGCGCGCGCCGGCATACATCATGACCACGTTGCCCCCCATGCTGTGCCCGACCAGATCAACCGCTTGTTCGGGATACAGGTGGTCGATCAAGGCGTCGAGGTCGGCCAGGTAATCGGGAAACCAATAACTCTCGGTGGCCGGTGCTTCGGTCAGGCCGTAGCCCCGCCAGTCCATGGCCACGATGGGGCGTTGGTCGGCAAACGCTTGGCTCAAGGCATCGACCATGAATTGCCAAGAAGCTGCCACGTCCATCCAGCCATGGGCCAAAACCAAGGGCGTGGCACCCGGCAGGGGCGTGCCCCATTGGCGCACGTGGTAGCGGCAGCCGCGCATGGGCACCCAAAGACTTTGTGATTCGCGTAAAACTTGGTACATACTTTTGATCATAAGGAGACATCGGATGAGCGTCAGTCGCAACCAAGACCCCACCGTGGACCGTTACCCTGCCATTCACCAGGGTTTTGGCTGGAAAGTGCCGCGCCACTTCAACATGGCCATGGCCTGTTGCGGCCAATGGGCGGCCAAGCCCGGTACCGCCCAGCGCCAAGCCGTGAGGGAGCATGTGGCGGGCCAGGGCTTGGGCCGAAGTTGGACTTTTGCGCAACTGCAGCAAGACGCCAACCGACTCAGTCAGGTCCTGCGTGGGCAGGGCGTGCAAACAGGCGACAGGGTGGCGATCGTCTTGCCTCAACGCTACGAAACAGCGGTGGCCTACATGGCGGTGTTGCAGATGGGGGCGGTGGCCATGCCTTTGTCCATGCTGTTTGGCCCCGAGGCCTTGGCCTTTCGCTTGAACGACAGCCAGGCGCAGGTGGCGCTGTGCGACGGGTCCACGCTGGGCGCTTTGCAGCAAGCCCGTGCCGACTGTCCTTGCTTGCAAACCCTGATTGGGGTGGGTCAGGCGGGGGCTTTGGCCGACATCGACTACTCCCAAGCCTTGGGGGCCATGGCCAGCCGTTTTAAAGCGGTGTCGACTTTGGCAGACGAGCCCGCGGTGCTGATTTACACCAGCGGCACCACCGGCAACCCCAAGGGGGCTTTGATCCCGCACCGGGCTTTGATCGGCAACCTCACCGGCTTTGTCTGCAGCCAAAACTGGTTTGGTTTTGACCCTGACCAGGCGGGCAAAGCCTCAAAAGCGGTGTTTTGGTCGCCAGCCGATTGGGCCTGGACGGGCGGGCTGATGGACGCTTTGCTGCCCTGCTTGTATTTTGGGCGACCCATTGTGGCCTTCAACGGGCGTTTTTCGCCCGAAGTGGCTTTTGAGATTTTGCAAAGCCATGGCGTGACCCACAGCTTCTTGTTCCCCACGGCCCTCAAAGCCATGATGAAGGCCGTGCCCGACGTGAAAGCCCGTTACCGCTTGCAACTACAAGCCTTGATGAGCGCAGGCGAAGCGGTGGGTGACGCTGTTTTTGGTTATTGCCAGCAGCAGCTGGGCGTCACCGTGAACGAGATGTTCGGCCAAACCGAGATCAACTACGTGGTGGGCAACTGCGCCCGCCTCTGGCCGGCCAAGCCTGGCAGCATGGGCAAGGGCTAT
>CAMCNQ010000003.1 GCA_945875955.1 Limnohabitans sp. Rim8
AAACATCAAACATCAAACATCAAACATCAAACATCAGTAGATGAAATGCGAACCACCCTGGACATTGCAGACGATGTGCTTTTTGCAGCCAAAGAAATTGCGCAAAGAGAGAAAAAATCACTTGGGCAAGTCATGAGCGATTTGGCGCGCAAAGCATTTGCAGTGGGCGCTTATCAGCCACCAGCGGATCAAACCGTGCCCCACGTCTCAGAGCGTTTGGCCCAATACGGCATTCAGCCCTTGCCTTCACGGGGCGTGGTCATCAGCAATGAGTTGATCGAACGCTTGCGCGATGCAGAGGGCGTTTGATGCGCGCGCTGTTTGATGTGAATGTGCTGATCGCCTTGCATGACCGTGATCATGTTCACCATGTGCGTGCCGCGCAATGGTTTGAAGCGCACATTCAACAGGGTTGGGCCACCTGCGCCTTGACCCAAAACGGGTGTCTTCGCATCATGGGGCAAGCCGGGTACAGCAGCCTTCAGCCCATAGCGGTGCTGGTCGGCATGTTGCAAAACTCCACGCGAACAGCGCACCATGCATTTTGGTCGGATGAGGTCAGCCTCTTGGATCCCCAGCAGTTTCAACATGGCCACATTCACAGCGCGAGGCAACTGACGGATTTGTATCTCTTGGCCTTGGCCGTCAAGAACCAGGGAAGACTGGTGACACTGGACCAGCGGATACCGATCAGTGCAGTGCGCGGTGCCACCGCGGCGCACCTTGTCTTGCTTTGAGCAGCGCAATTTCCCACAACCCCACCGTTCAAAAAATTCACACGGCCCTGAAGGCCGGGCGTTACCATCGTTGCCATGGACGCTGAACTCAATTCCCTCATCGACGCCGTGCGCGCCGCCGCTGCCCAAGGCCGCACTTTGCGCCTGCGCGGTGGTGGCAGCAAAGATTTTTGGGGCCAAAGCCTCACTGGCGAGGTGCTGGACACGCGGGTTTACCGGGGCATCGTGAGTTACGAGCCCAGCGAATTGGTGGTCACGGTGCGCTGCGGCACGCCGCTGGCCGATCTGGAAGCGGCTTTGGCCGAGCAAGGCCAGTGCCTGGCTTTCGAGCCGCCGCATTTTGGCCGTGGCTCGGAAAACGGGGCCACCGTGGGCGGCATGGTGGCCGCCGGGTTAAGCGGTCCGGCCCGCGCCACGGCTGGCGCGGTGCGCGACTTCATTTTGGGCGCACGCTTCATCAATGGCTTGGGCGAGCACCTGACCTTTGGCGGGCAGGTCATGAAAAACGTGGCCGGTTATGACGTGAGCCGCCTCATGGCAGGCAGCTGGGGCACGCTGGGGTTGATCACCGAGGTCAGCCTCAAGGTCTTGCCCGTGGCCCCGGCCGAGGCCAGCTTGATGGTGGTGGGCCTGGCCCAGGGCCCTGCACTCGATTTGCTGCACCGCTGGGGCGGCCAGCCCTTGCCCCTGAACGCCAGCGCCTGGGTGCGCGACACCACGGCCCAACCCGTAGCCGACTGTTTGTTTGTGCGTTTGCGCGGTGCGGTGGCGGCTGTGCAGTCGGCGCTTGTCAAGATGAGCGCCGATGCGGCGGCATTGGGCGCGCAAGTGCAGCAGATGGACAACGACCAAGTGACGGCAGACTGGCAAGCCAGCCGCGAGCAAACGCTGGCTTTTTTTAACGCGCCATCGCCCGACGCCTGCCTGTGGCGCTTGTCTGTGCCGCAAACGGCCCCGGTTTTGGACCTGCCCAGTTTGGCCCACCCTGGCCAGTACATCGAATGGCAGGGTGCACAGCGTTGGCTGTGGGCACCGGCTTCGGCGGCGTTGCCGCTGCGCAAACTGGCCCAATCGGTGGGCGGGCATGCCAGCTTGTTTCGCGCCAGCGCAGCCCATGCGCAGGTGGACAAGATTGCCGGGGTCAACACCCCTTTGGAGGCGGTGCAAGACCGCATACAGCGACAGCTGCAACAACAGTTCGACCCCAAAGGCGTTTTTGCCACCGGTCGCATGCACCCCATCTGAGGCGACCTTTCATGCAAACCCACCTCGCCCCCGAATACCAAAACACCCCCGACGGCCTGGAGGCCGAAGCCATTTTGCGCAAGTGCGTGCACTGCGGTTTTTGCACCGCCACATGCCCCACTTACCAATTGCTGGGCGACGAGCTCGACGGCCCGCGTGGCCGCATCTACCTGATCAAGCAGGTGCTCGAAGGCCAATCGCCCACCCGCAAAACCCAGCTGCACCTGGACCGTTGCCTGACCTGCCGCAACTGCGAAACCACCTGCCCCAGCGGCGTGCAATACGGCAACTTGGTGGACATTGGCCGCAAGCTGGTGGACGCCAAAGTCGAGCGCCCCGTGGGCGAAAAGCTGGTGCGCTGGGCGCTCAAAGAAGGCCTGCCTTCGCCGCTTTTCGCGCCCGCCATGAAGATGGGTCAAATGGTGCGTGGCCTGCTGCCCGCAAGCCTGAAAGCCAAGGTGCCTGCGCCGCAAGACGCAGGAGCCTGGCCCACCGCGCAGCACACGCGCAAAGTGCTGATGCTGGCCGGTTGCGTGCAACCCAGCATGAGCCCCAACATCAACACCGCCACCGCCCGCGTGCTCGATGCGGCAGGCATCCAGGCCGTGACAGCCCCCAAGGCGGGTTGCTGCGGCGCGCTCAAGTTCCACCTGAACGACCACGAAGGCGGCAAAGACCACATGCGCGCCAACATCGACGCCTGGTGGCCGCTGGTTGACAGTGGTGAAGTCGAAGCGATTGTGATGAACGCCTCAGGCTGCGGCGTGATGGTCAAAGACTATGGCCACGCGCTCAAAGACGATCCGCAGTACGCCGAAAAAGCCGTGCTCATCGGCTCCTTGACGAAAGACCTGAGCGAGTTGCTGCCGGAATTGGTGCCCTTGCTCCAACCCAAGTTGAACCCCCAAGCCCTGCAAGCCGCAGGCCTGCAGGCCTACCACCCGCCTTGCACGCTGCAACACGGCCAGCAGCTTAAAGGCGGGGTGGAAAAACACTTGGGCGATTTGGGCTTCCAGATCAAAGTCACGGCCAATGAATCGCACCTGTGCTGCGGCTCGGCCGGCACCTACAGCGTGCTCAACCCCGAGCTGTCCAAGCAACTGCGCGACCGCAAGCTGGGCCACCTGAACGCGCTGCAGCCCCAAGGTGTCATCAGCGCCAACATCGGCTGCATCACCCACTTGCAAAGTGGCAGCGGCCTGCCGGTGCGGCATTGGGTGGAGTTGCTGGATGAGGCCATCAGCCGCAGCGTCTGAGCCCGTGGGCTGAATGAGAGCGCTTGGCCTCTCTCGCTCAATCCCACCCCAATGCGGTCCTTGCCCCATTACGCGCGGCGTAATAAAATAAAAACATGATCCAGTCGTTCAAGTGCAAAGAGACGCGGACGCTGTATGAGGGCGGCAGTCCGAGAAAGTTCAGGGCGTTCTTGGTCGTTGCTGAACGAAAGCTGGCGCAACTGGATGCCGCGCAGACACTGGACTTTCTCAAAGCGCCTCCTGGCAACCGCTTGGAGGCATTGAAGGGGGATCGAAAAGGCTTGCACAGCATTCGCATCAACGACCAGTGGCGCATTTGCTTTGTATGGACGAGCGCGGGACCCGCTGAGGTCGAAATTGTGGACTACCATTGAAGGAATGAATATGCCCCATCTGATCAATCGCATGCGCCCGGTGCACCCGGGTGAAGTCCTGCGTGAGGATTACCTGGTTCCGCTCGGACTCAGCGTGAACGCCCTCTCCGTGGTGCTGGGTGTGCCCGCTACACGCATTCACGAAATTGTCAAAGAGCGTCGCGCTGTCACGCCCGACACAGCGGCGCGGCTTGCCAAGTACTTTGGTGGCGATGCCGCGTCCTGGCTGGCCATGCAAGCCAACTTTGATTTGAAGACGCTTGCAACCATGGGCGACATTCAGCGCAAGGTACCTGTTCGCGAGCAGCTTGCCGCATAAGGGATTGAACTGCAGACTGACCCTGTCTTCACAGTCATTCCATTGACGCCCTGTAGTTTGCATATTCTGTTTATTTGTTGCTGTGCTTCAGCAAAAATGACATGTGCGCTTTCAGCGGTGGATCTCCATTGAAGTTTTAACGTCAGGCGTTTGAATTTCAAGGTTCCGAGAATGCTGATGGTTCTGAAAAGATCGACGTATTCGCCTGCGGGCGGCTCTTTTTTCGAAATCCAATCCGGTGCTCACCCTCCTGACACCCCGTTGTCAGTACCCCTCAGGCAAAGTTCTTCCCAGTGCACAGAAGGGCTGTGCGCATTCAGGGAGAAAGACAAAATGAAACAAGTAGCAGCCGCATTTGCAGTTGTGGCGCGAGGCGACACAAAGCATGCACAAGTTGGCGTTGGTTTACAGCGATGCACAAGGCCGCAGCAGTGATCGCACAGTGTGGCCGCTGGGCAGCTTTTTCTGGGGTGCGGTTTGGACTTTGGTGGCCTGGTGCGAGAAGCGCCAGGCTTTCCGCAGTTTTCGCCTGGACCGTATCCAGTCCATGACGGGACTTACCGAAACTTTCAAGTTGTCCGACGGACAACGTCTGATGGATTATTTGCGCCAACATGGCGTGGACCCACAAGCTCTGGCCGAAGGCCGCTGAGGGTCAATTTCAAAAAAGGGAATGTATGCATATCGAAGAAGTTCAAGTCTTGCGCATCCAAGGTGTGTCAGTGCGCACCTGCAATGCCGATGAGGCGCATCCAGGCCGTGCACGCATAGGCGCTTTGTGGGCCGAGTTTGCTGCACAAGTGGTGCCGCATTTGGCGGTTGGTGCTGTGACCTTTGGCGTGTATCACCATTACGCGTCGGATTCAAACGGTGCTTACGATCTGTTGGTGGGTGGTGATGTGCTGACACCCCATGCAACCATCGATGCCCAGCCATGGTCCGTGATCGATATTCAAGAGGGACCGTATGCGGTTTTTCGGGCGCAAGGGGTCATGCCCAATGCGGTGATTGAGGCTTGGGGGCGCGTATGGGCCCACTTTGCGCAAGCGCATTGCCCTGATCAAAGGGCATACACCACCGACTTTGAGCGCTACGGTCCTGACGGCATGGTGGACATCTGCATTGCACTGGCTGCAACATGAACGACTGGATCGGCGTGGTCAGTCGCTCGCATGTGCCGCGCGGTGTCGCGGGTGGGTTTGTGCAGATGAACCATGGCAAGCAAGCCCCACTCAAGCGCATGAAGGCGGGCGATGGCCTGGTCTATGACTCCCCGCGTGAGTCATATCCTGACGGTGCACCCTTGCAGGCTTTCTCGGCCCCGGGGTTCATTCGCTCGGGCGAGGTGTATCCGCACGACATGACGCCCGATGGCGTGCCGGGCTTTGTGCCGTGGCGCATTGATGTGGATGACCAGGCGGTGCAATGCGCGCCCATCAAGCCGCTGCTGGCGCAGCTGGAGTTCATCACCGACAAAACCCACTGGGGCGCTGTTTTTCGTTTTGGTCAGGTCAAGATCAGCGAGGCTGATTTTCAAAGGATTGCAGCAGCGATGGGGTTTGGCCAGGTGCCAAAACAGCCTCCACCGGGTCAGGCAGCGCTGTTTTGATCAAGCCGCCAGCGCTGCTTCAATGTCCTTGGCGATTTTTTCGGGGGCGTCTTGGGGCGCGTAGCGCTTGATGACATGGCCGTCACGGCCCACCAAGAACTTGGTGAAGTTCCACTTCACGGCTTTGATGCCCAAGAGGCCAGGCGCTTGCCCGGTCAGCCATTGGTACAGCGGGTGGGCATCGTCGCCGTTGACCTTGATCTTGCTCATCATCTGGAAATTCACGCCGTAATTTTTTTGGCAGAAGTTGGCGATTTGGGCATCGTCACCCGGGTCTTGGCTGGCGAACTGGTTGCATGGAAAACCCAGCACAGCCAGACCTTGCGCGCCATATTGCTGGTGCAGTTTTTCCAGCCCGGTGAACTGAGGGGTAAAGCCGCAGGCGCTGGCGGTGTTGACGATCAGCATCACCTGGCCTTGGTATTGGTGCAGGTCATGGGGTTGGCCGTCGATGCCAAGGGCTGCAAAGTCATAAAGGCGCATGTGTGCTCCAAATTCAATCGTGGGCTTGGGTATCCAAGATGGACATCAAGGCCGCCAGCAAGATCAGCGAGCCGCCGACCCAAGTGCGGGTTTCCCACTGGGACGCGCCGAGTATGACGGAAGACACGCTGGCGAACAGGACTTCGGACAACATGACCAAGGCGGTGGTGTGGGCAGCCAGTCGGGCCGCGCCATATTGAAGGCCGAGGTTGCCCAAGAAAAACGACAGGCTGAGCAAGGCCACCATGGGCAACCAGCCCCAGCTGGGCACCGCCCCCACGGCCACCACGCCAGTGAACAAGCCCACCATGGCGGCCACAGCCGCCATGACCGCGCCGCCGCCAAACATGGCCAAAGTGCGCGAGGGGCTGGGGGCGTCTTTCAGCTTGAGCAGCAAGGCGTTGGTGATGGCAAAGGTCAAGCCGCTCACCAAGGCCAACACATCGGCCAAGCTTTCAGGCAGTGGCCAGGGTGTTTCTGGCGTTTTCAGCACGATGAACAGCCCTGCCAAGGCCAAGACCAAGCGCAGCAGCGCCATGGGCCGGGGTTTGTCCCCGAGCAACCACCAAGCCACCAACACCGACCAAGCGGGCATCAGGTAAAAAAGCAGCACCACGCGCACCACGTCACCCACGGTGACGGCCCAGTTAAAGCCCACATTGGTCAAGCCCGAGGCCAAAAACAACAGCCACAGGCCCGGGTGAGGACGCCAGCTCAGCAGGCGGCCCGTCAGTCCCAGCCACACGGCAAGGGTCAGAAAAACAAAGCTGTACACCAAGGCCGTGGCCCACAGCGGATGCAGGCCCTGGGCTTCCAGCTGTTTGAACGGCCACCAGCAAACGCCCCACACCAAGGCGTTGAGCAGCAGTCCGGTCACGGCCAACTGTTTAGAGGCACCCATTTGCATGGCAGTCAAAGTGGGTCAGGAGGGGTCGTGCGGGGTGTCGGAGGCGGCTGGCGACTTGTGCTTGCGCCACCAGCGCCAGGCCAGCCAGGCCACGCCCAAGCCCAGCAAAGCAAAAATACCGTGTTGAAATTGGCGCAGCACGGCGAACATCCAGTCCCAGTTTTGGGCCCCAAAATAACCCAAATAAACCCAGATGGGCACACTGATCAGGGCGGCAAACCCGTCCATGAGGAACCACGTCAAGAAAGTCACGCGGTGGCTCATGCCCGCAGAAAAGAACACCGGGGTGCGCAGTCCGGGTAGGAAACGGGCCACAAACATGACCCATTTGCCGTACTTGTGAAAAGCGTCTTGCGCGCTGGCAAAGCGCTCAGGCGTCAAGACTTTGCGAAAGCCGGGCATTTGAGAGATGCGCTGGCCATACAGACGGCCCAGGGTGAACATCAGGCCGTCGCCGATCAAGACGCCCGCCATGCCCACGGCAAACATGGTGTGCACATCGGCATGGCCCAAACCAGCGATCACACCGCCGGTGACCAAGGTCACGTCTTCGGGAACAGGAATGCCAAAACCGCAGATCAAGAGCATCACAAACACGGCGAGGTAACCGTATTCGGTGAAGATGGGCATCAAAAACTGGAAAATTTCCATGGACTACAAGGTAAGGCCGTCGTCTGACCGCTTCAGGCGCAATCTGCGGGTCGATGCGTGGGTCGGTGTTTTGGCGATGTACAGCGGGTCAGTGTAAAGCATTTGCGTGTTGACATATGGGCAGAGACAGGTGGGTAATCCTGATGGGCAATGGGCCTATTCATGACGCGGAAGACGGCGTTTTTGCTGGCACACTTGGTGTTTCAAACCCTGTTCAGCCAACAAGCCATGCCCCGCCCGATACAAGCCTGCATACACCCCGAGGCCCTGCGCCACAACCTGGCGCGCGCGCGCCAAGCCGCGCCCGATGCCCAGGTGTGGGCCGTCGTCAAGGCCAATGCCTATGGGCATGGCATAGAGCGGGTGTTTGAGGGTCTGCGCGGGGCCGACGGCTTTGCCCTGCTCGACTTGGCCGAGGCCGAACGCGTGCGGGCCTTGGGTTGGCGTGGCCCCATCTTGTTGCTGGAAGGGGCTTTTGAGGCCCGGGATTTGGAGTTGTGCTCGCGCTTGCACCTGTGGCACACCGTGCATTGTGATGAGCAAATCGACATGCTGGCGCTGCACAAAACGCACGAGCCGCACCGGGTTTTCCTCAAAATGAATTCGGGCATGAACCGCCTGGGCTTTGCCCCCTTGCGCTACCGTTCGGCCTGGACCCGGCTGAACGCCTTGCCGCAGGTGGATGAAATCTCGCTGATGACCCATTTCAGCGATGCCGATGGCCCCAAAGGCATTGCCCAGCAGCTGGCCCGTTTTGCCGAGGCCACCCGCGACTTGCCCGGTGAGCGCAGCCTGAGCAACAGCGCCGCCACCTTGCGCCACGCGCAAGACTTGGCGGTCAAGGCCGATTGGATACGCCCGGGCATCACCTTGTATGGAAGCGCACCCGATTTTCCGCAGCACACGGCGGCGCACTGGGGTTTGCGCTCGGCCATGAGTTTGACCGCCCAGATCATTGCGGTGCAGCAGATGGAAGTGGGCGACAGCGTGGGCTATGGCTCCAGTTTTGTGGCCCAAGTGCCCACCCGCATCGGGGTGGTGGCCTGCGGTTATGCCGACGGCTACCCCCGCATCTGCCCCACGGGCACACCGGTGCTGGTCAATGGTGTGCGCTCGCGCACCCTGGGGCGGGTGAGCATGGACATGCTCACGGTGGACCTGTCGGGCTTGCCCGATGCCGGCGTGGGCAGCAGCGTGACGCTTTGGGGCCAAGCGGCCAATGGCGTTGAGCTTGGCATTGACGAGGTGGCCCAAGCGGCCGGCACGGTGGGCTACGAGCTGATGTGCGCCCTGGCGCAGCGCGTGCCCGTGGTGGTGCAAGACTGAGGCCAAAAACCTGGCCTTTTAAAGCCCAAAGCCAAGCCTTTTAAAGGCCAAGGTCGTGGCCCGGCCACACCCCCGCGCCAAGCGCTTTGCTTGCTGCCAGCGAGACAGTTGGCGCAGGCACTGGGCCTCACAATCGCTGTCATGCCCCAAACCGCCCCGCTGCACCGACTGGACCAACGCGCCTTGGCTGTGGCCCTGGTCTTGGTGGTCATCTGGGGGGGCAACTTCACCTTGCAAAAATACCTGTTTGGCCTGATCTCACCGGCCGGATTTTTGTGGGCCCGTTACCTGATCATGCCCGTCTGTGCGCTGCTGCTGATGCGCTGGCGATTTGGCCGCTGGCTGCCGCCCTTGCCCCGCAAAGACTGGTTGCACATGGCGTGGCTGGGCTTCATTGGCCATTCTTTGCATGTGGGCCTGGTCACCTACGGCATCCACTGGTCCACGGCCTTTTCCAGCTCGGTCATCCTCGCCTGCGGCCCGATTTTCACCCTCATCATCTTGCGCGTTCAGGGCGTGGAGCGGCTCAGCCTGACCCAACTGGCGGGCGTTTCATTGGCGTTTGTTGGGGTCTTGGTGTTTTTGTCCGACAAGCTGCTGGGCGGCCAGTGGCGCGCTGGTGGGGGCGATTTGGTGCTGCTGGTCGCAGCGGGGTTTTTCTCTTTTTACACCGTGTCCGTAAAACCGGTGATGGAAAAGCATGGCCCGGTTTTGACCATGGGCTATGCCACGCTGCTCGGCGGCATGCCGGTGATGCTGTTGTCTGTGCCTGCGGGCCTGGATGCCCCATGGTCTGTGCTGGACTTTTGGGCATGGGTGGGCTTGCTTTGGTCGATTTTGGTGTCGGCCTTCTTTGGGTGGCTGGCCTGGGGCTGGATCAACACCGTGCGCGGCGTTGCCCGCAGCGCCCCGCTGCTGTATTTGATGCCCCCCATGGCGGGCTTGTTCGCTTGGGCCATCTCGGGTGAGCACTACACCTGGATCAAAATCGCGGGGGCGGGTGTCACCTTGCTGGGGGTGGCGCTGGCGCAGTTCGCCGGCCAAATCCGCTTTCGCTGGCGCTGAGGACGCTCAGCGCAGCCAGGTGTCGTAGCCGGTTTTGCAGATCAGCGCCAACACCACCAAGATGAAGACTTGACGCACAAAACCCGAACCGTGCTTGAGCGCCAAGCGGGTGCCAATCAGGCTGCCCACAATGTTGGACACGGCCATGGCCAGCGCCAGATGCCACCAGACATGGCCTTGAATCGCAAACAGCACCAGGGCTGAAAAATTGGTGGCCACGTTGATGAACTTGGCCGAGGCCGAGGCGTTCAAAAAGTCATAACCCATCAGCCGCACATAGGCAAACACCAAGAAACTGCCCGTGCCCGGGCCAAAAAAGCCGTCGTAAAAGCCAATGCATAAGCCAATGCCTGCGGCCATTGAGGCCTCTTGCGCACCCACAAACCGGGGTGCATGGTGGCGGCCCATGTCTTTTTTAGCCAGGGTATAGAGCAGCAGCAAGGCCAGCATGACGGGCAAGGCTTTGCGAAACAAGGTGGGGTCCACCTGGGTCACCGCAAAAGCCCCCACCAACGAACCCAGCAGGCCCGCGCCCGCTGCGGGCACCAAGGAGCGCCAAGGCATGACCACTTTGCGGCTGTACTGCGCCGCCGCAAAAGCCGTGCCCCAAATGGAGGCGCTTTTGTTGGTGCCAAACAAAGTGGCTGGCTGTACCCCCGGGAAGGTGGCAAACAGGGCAGGCAACAAAATCAGGCCGCCACCGCCGACGATGGCGTCCACCAAACCGGCCAGCAGCGAGGCCAGCGAGACAATCAATAATTCCATGCGGCGATTGTGGCATTGGCGTTTCTGGCCACCGGCTTGCAGCCAAAAAAAAGCGCCGCTTGCGCGGCGCTAGAAAATTCACATCTCGTGCGGATGCTGGTTCCTGTTCGAGTTTTTAGGCTTGAGTTGTCTCCTCGGCCCTCGGGATGCAGGTACTGCTTTGCATCAAGAACCTGCAATGTAAGTGAACATGGCTCCAAGCAGCCTCAGGGATTTCCCCATTTTGGGGAAATCCCTGCCTGAAAGCCCGCAGGGCCGCCACTTATTCATTGGTTTACGCATTCTTTTTTCGTATTTGGCGCGTTTGCTGGGCGTGGTCTTCGGCCATCCATGGCGTCGCATTTTCGGCAAACACCAAGCTGGGGCTGTTGTTGCCGTTGGTGATGGTGTGCATCACCAACGGCATCGACCACGTGCAGGTCCGCGACTTCGCGCACTGGCAAGCACTTGAACATCGCCAGTGGGTTGTTGTTGCACCCCATGCGGGTGATGCCCGCCGGGCGGTAAATGGTGCTGCGTGGCGCTCTTGGAGAACGCACCCAATTGGCGGGGTGCCATGCTGGTGGGGCCATTGCATGTGAGCGCGTAATCCGACCCGATCATGGCCTTGCTCTTCAGGCGGGTGGCCAAGGTGTTGAGGGTCTTGGTTCTTTTGACTTTTCAGACCATGCGGATTTGCAAAGGGTCTTGCAAAATGGCCCCTAAAGCCCCCAGTATGGGGCGCGCCAAGCGGGTGTTGCTTGCACCCGTCTTTTGATTCTCAGCCTCGGCTTGATCGGGGCCGCCGGGGCAGGGAAATCGCCATTCAGGCAGGTGTTGATTGGGGCAAATTGGCGCGTACGGGGCTGGTCATATTGCCCTTGAAGTCGGTCCAGCATTCGCGGGTGAAGTCGTACATCTTGCAGTTTTTAGCGGTCTCGAAATACCATTTCCATGAAAAACGCTGAACGATGATGCGTCCGGGCAGCATTTGTTCCAGCTTGGCTTGGGCTTGCTTCAGGCGGTAAAGCGGGATGCTCATGTCCACATGGTGGGCGGTGTGCTCCATGATGTGGTGCATCAAGGCACCAATGTTGAAGGGGAAGGTCAGGTGAACCGTGGTTGAGACAAACGGCGCGGCCTTGATCCATGCGGACTTGTTGTCGTGCCAAGACACCTTGACGTGCGTGTGGTGCACATAGACCACAAAGCCGATCATGCTGTTCCAAAAGAAAAAGGGCACAGCCACACCCAACAGCAAAGACAGCCACACCGACTGACCGGTGTAAACCGCAGCCGCGGCAATGGTGGCGATCCAAAACCCCCCAAACAGCGAGACCAGCATGCTGTCTTTCAGAAAAATCGGACGGCGTGTGGGCATGTGGGTCTTGTTGGGGAAAAACTCGCGTTTCCACCAAATCTCGATCATGTAATACAGGCCGGGTGCCCAGCCGCTGCGGTAGGCGCGCTCTAACAAACGTTGCAAGGGGTTCAGTGCATCAAATTCGGCAGCCGTCAGCGGGGTCCATACAAAATCCACCCCCTTGAGGTTGGTGTAGCCGTGGTGCACCACGTTGTGTCCGGTGTCCCACAGGCTGTAAGGCGTGAGCGATGGCAAAAACGCGATGCGCCCGAGCACTTTGTTCAGCTCCCGGTGGGGCGTCAAACTTTGGTGGCAAGCGTCGTGACCAATGATGAACAAGCGCCCAATGACAAAACCAGCGGCCAGGCCGCAAAGCAGTTTGGCCCAGACCGCATCCAAAGCCAGGGTGCCGGTGATCAAAGTGAAAAACAGGGCGTAATCCACGCCTAAAAGCACGAGCGCCTTGAGCGTGCTGCGCTCAGACAACGGGACCAACCACTCGCGCAGTGTTTTTCTGTGCGGCAGCGGATGGTCCAGTGGAATCGGTTGGTCGGTGGTCGGTGTGTGTGATGCGGTCATGACACTTCTATATGAAACAGATGAATATGAGTTTAGTCGCCCGGCCGTGCCCCAGCGATGACAAGGATCAATTTAGCATGCCAAGCCATTTCTGACAGCCAAAGCCATTGGCGTCAGACGGTATATGCCCGCTTGTGTGGGGCGCGAAATGCCGCATTGGGCCTTGAAAGAAGCTGCCATGTAACCAAATCCGTGGGAAAATTGAAATCAAATTACATGGAGACAGCCGAATGCCCCGTCGCGCCACCAAAATCGTTGCCACCTTAGGACCAGCTTCCAGCGATCCCGACTTGCTAGAAGCCATGATCCGAGGCGGCGTCAACGTCGTGCGGTTGAACTTCAGCCATGGCAAAGCCCAAGACCATGTGGACCGGGCCCGTCTGGTGCGTGAAGCCTCCAAGCGCGCTGGGCGCGAAGTGGCCATCATGGCCGACCTGCAAGGCCCCAAGATCCGCGTTGGCAAGTTTGCAGAGGGCAAGGTCATGCTCGAGCCGGGCATGCCTTTCGTGCTGGACGCCTCGCGCACCGAGCCTGGCGATTTGCAAGGCGTGGGCCTGGATTACAAAGAATTGCCCCGCGACGTGAAAGCCGGTGACGTGCTCTTGCTCAACGACGGGCTGATCGTGCTGAATGTGACCGCTGTCAAAGGCGAGCAGGTGCACACCACGGTGAAACTCGGCGGTGAGTTGTCCAACAACAAGGGCATCAACAAACAAGGCGGCGGCCTGACCGCGCCCGCGCTGACTGCCAAGGACATGGAAGACATCAAAACCGCCATGGGCCTGATGGCCGACTACGTGGCGGTGAGCTTTCCCAAAAACGCCACCGACATGGAAATGGCGCGCCAACTGTGCAATGTGGCCGGAGCCGAATACGGGCACAAACCGGGCTTGATTGCCAAGATCGAACGCGCCGAGGCCATTCCTCACCTCGAGGCCATCTTGCTGGCCAGCGACGGCATCATGGTGGCGCGCGGGGATTTGGCGGTGGAAGTGGGCAACGCCGCCGTACCCGCTTTGCAAAAACGCATGATCAAGATGGCCAAGTTGCACGACAAAGTCGTCATCACCGCCACCCAGATGATGGAAAGCATGATCACCAACCCTGTGCCTACCCGCGCCGAGGTGTCCGATGTGGCCAATGCCGTGCTCGACGGCACCGATGCCGTGATGCTCAGCGCCGAAACCGCAGCGGGCAAGTACCCGCTGGAGACGGTGCTGGAAATGGCCAAAATCTGCGAAGCGGCCGAAAACGCCGAAGACACCTCGCTGGATGGCAACTTCAAAGGGCAGTTCAGCCGCATCGACCAGTCCATTGCCATGGGGGCCTTGTTCACCGCCCACCACTTGGGTGCCAAGGCCATTGTGGCCATGACCGAGTCAGGCTCTACCGCTTTGTGGATGAGCCGCCACCGGGTGCACATCCCGATTTACGCGCTGACCACCAAACTCACCTCACAGCGCAAGATGGCGCTTTACCGCAATGTGCGCCCCTTGCTGATGGACACCAGCGCAGACCGGGACACTGCCTTGGCCGAAGCCGAAATGCACCTGAAAAACCGGAACATCGTGGCCACGGGCGATGTGTACGCCATCACCTGCGGAGAACCCATGGGCTCGCCCGGCGGCACCAACATGCTGAAAATCTGCAAAGTCGGCTGATGTTTTTTGCCCGGGGCCCCATGCAAGCAAGTCTGCATTCGGCGTCTCAACCGGCAACAATGCCGTTTTCTCAAAGTGGGCAGGTTGGCAGAACTTGAGAGATGCGGCCACCCAATGCGTGAAAAACCGGCTGATGGTGACAAGGCAAAACCACCGCGTGCGCGCCTATAAAACCGACAACGGCGGTGACCAGAATTTTCAGCTGGTTTTTTGGTCTGGCTTTGCGCTTTGTTTTCTGCCAATCGGGTAGTACTCCAAACCATGCTGTGTGACTTCATCCACTTGATAAAGGTTGCGGCCATCAATGATCACAGGCGTCTTCAACCTGGACTTGATCTCGACAAAGTCTGGGCAAAGAAAGACCTTCCATTCGGTGACGATCAACAGGGCGTCAGCCGGATGAACCCCATCGAGTGCGGCGATGGGCGTGTCGGCCATCGTGAGCCTGGTTTCGTTGCAGAACACAGACCGGGTCTTGGGCATGGCCATGGGGTCGTAAGCAGAAATGCTGGCACCCGCAGCCAAAAGATCAGCGATGAGTTCAAGGCTGGGAGCCTGCCGTACATCGTCGGTGTTGGGCTTGAATGCCAATCCCCAGACAGCGAAATGCTTGTCGGTGAGGTCATCGCCAAACCGGGCTTTCACCTTTTGGCCAAGAAGGTGTTTTTGCAGATGGTTGGTCGCGTCCACGGCATTGAGGACTTTGAGATCAAGGCCGTGGTCGGCAGCCGTCTTTGTCAGCGCCTTGACATCTTTAGGAATACAGGAGCCGCCGTAACCGCAACCGGGATGCAGGAAGTGGTGGCCAATACGGGGATCAGCGCCAATGCCCTGACGGACGGATTCAATGTCTGCTCCTAGGCATTCAGCCAGCTTGGCCATCTCGTTCATAAAGCTGATGCGGGCAGCAAGCATGGCGTTGGCGGCATATTTGGTGAGCTCTGCCGAGCGGACATCCATCACTATAAAGCGTTCATGTGTCGCCTGAAAAGGCGCATAGAGGGTGCGCATAAGACCGATGGCTTGCGCATCATCGGCACCAAGGATGATGCGGTCGGGATGCATAAAATCCTCAATGGCAGCACCCTCCTTGAGGAATTCCGGGTTTGAAACAACGCCGAACGGCAGATCCATCTTTCGGTCAGAAAGTTCCTTCGCAATGATGGCGCGCACGGTGTCGGCCGTACCTACGGGAACGGTGGATTTGTCCACGATGACTTTGTATTCGGTCATGTATTGACCGATGTTGCGCGCGGCAGTCACGACGTACTGCAGATCAGCCGAATCATCTTCATTGGACGGCGTGCCAACCGCAATAAACTGAATGGCGCCGTGCGCAACCGCCTGGGCCACGTCAGTGGTGAATCTGAGGCGACCCGCTTCGACGTTTCGGCCAACCATTTCAAGCAGACCGGCTTCAAAAATGGGCATGCCACCGGCATTCAAGATGCGAATCGTCTCTTCATTGAGGTCTAGGCACAGCACGCTGTTGCCGACCTCGGCCAAACATGCGCCGCTGACCAAGCCCACATAGCCTGTCCCGATGACTGTGATTTTCATTCTCTGGTCTGTGCTCTCGTTAAGGGGCCGATTCAAACACAAAGTGCAATAAGGACGAGGCCGTTAAGGGGTGGCTGCGAATGTCTTTATCAAGGCGCTCACCTTGTTGCTGTGCACCTGTCCAAGGAATTGAGCTGAAATGAATGGAATGGTTTTGGCTCAGCAAGGGACTGGTTTTTCGCGGGCAGCTTTACCAATATCAGCCCGGTTTCACAGTTTCAGAGGGTTTATTTTGCCAGCTGTTTTTACGGGAGGCTGAAAAGTCTGCAGCCACATGGGCCCACCAATGGCGCACATAATTGATTTTATTGGCGTGGCAAAAAACCTCCGGAGCCACCCGAGTCAGCACGGGCAATTGGTTCCACGGCACATTGATAAAAACGTGATGTTCCAGGTGGTAACCCGTATTAAATAGAAACCAGTTAATGGGCCCATAGGTAGAGCGCGTGGGCACAGTTTCATTATCGCCGTCATGCTCACTGAGCGACTGTCCAAGGTTCATGACACCCATTTTTCCCAAGAATAAAGACAGCGCCCAATTGTGGTAAAGCCAGGCCCAAATGCCAATAAACCAGAACAGCAAGACGTTGGTGAGCAAGGAAACCGCGATGAACATCAGGCGCTCATGGGTCGTCGGATGAGAGCTTGGAATAAGTCGATCGGTGTCCTTGACGGGCAATCCCGTCGCGGCACGGTAAAACCTGGGCGCAAGGCAGTCAGAAACAACAAAACCAAACGGCAGACAATGGAGCGCGAGAATCACCAGTGTCACCAGCCGTTGGCGAAAGGGATGTTGGTTTTTGTAGGCATGGCGGGCGGCAAGGGCGAACCGATCTTCATGCTCGTAATCACGCTGATAGTCTCCCTGATGGCGGTGATGGCTGGAGAGATGTTCATGCTGATACGTCAATTGCTTGCTGAATGAGCCAAGTACCATCTCCAGCCCCAAATCGCACAAGCGTTTTGGCCATTGGGCCCGAAAAATCATGCGGTGGGCCGTTTCATGGACCAGACCGCCTGCGGCATGGATGAGCAATTGCCCCAAGAAAAAGGCAGCCACAAACGTCAAGAGCAGATTGGCCTGGTTTTGCACCAAAGCAGCCACGCCCCAATGAATCACCAGCAAAACGGGTATGGCAAGCGCAGTCCACGGATTATTGCCAAACAAAAGAATTAACTCCGGATGCCGGGCAAGCGCCTGTCCCCGCATCTTGGCATGCTGTTCAGACTGCACTGAACGCGCAGCGCGTTTCATGCGTTGCGCACCAAGTCGAGGGTTGCCAAAAGTGGTCTCATTCATGAGAGTAGATGCTCAAAAATTAAATACTATGAATTAACGGTTATGAAAATAAAATGGCAGTCTACCTGTTGGTATTATCTCAATAATGCCTGTTTGGTGTTGATGATTTTCACTGACGAAATCAGAATTGAACATTCAACACAACGGCTTTGAAGTGCATTTGGACCACGCATCACCGCATGCAACAGGGGTGCGCGACAAACGCCTTTGAGCGTATCATTCCCATTTTGGGTTTTCATTATTCTGGCTTTTATGACTGCTTCAAACACGCTGACTCTGCTGAAAAGCACGCTCCAAAAGCTGGGCAAGATTGACCCAAGCACCGTCACCCTGGAAGCCAGCTTGTCATCGCTCAACATCGACTCGCTGATGTTGCTCGACTTGTTATTTGAAGTGGAAGACAAATTGGGCATCAGGATCCCAAACGACACGCCAAACCCCAACACCATTGGTGAATTGGTCGACCTGGTAGACGACATTCGCGCCAAAACGGCGGCAGCACATTGAATTCGTTACGTCCCCGGCGGGTGGCGGTCACCGGCATGGGCATCGTCAGCCAATTTGGCAACGATCCCGACATCTTCTTTTCGCGACTTCTCGCGGGCACTTCAGGTATTCGCCTGTTCAGTCGCGATAACGAGCCGATTCCGATCAGCCTGCCAGCCGCGCCATGCGATGCCTTTGATGCCGATGAAACACTGGGGGCAGAAGTCGCACGCCTCATGGATCGTTATTCCCAAATGGGCCATGCAGCAAGCCTGAGTGCATGGCGCGATGCCGATCTTGAAATTTCAAATGAACGTCTGGATGGCGGGGTCAGCTGGGGTACCGCCTTGGGGGGCACCCACACGTTTGAGGACGGTTATCGAAACCTCTATCTGAAGTCCCCGCCGGGGCGCGTCTCGCCACTTGGCGTGGTGATGGGCATGAACAACGCGTGTGCCTCGCATACGGCCATGAAACTTGGGCTGGCCGGCCCTTGTCATACTTTCTCGGTCGCTTGCTCATCGTCCACGATCGCCATTGGTGAAGGATATCGGCGCATCCGATCAGGCGAATGTACGGTTCAGCTGGTTGGCGGCTCGGATGCAACGCTGTCCTATGGTGTATTGACCGCTTGGAAAGCCATGCGCGTCCTCGCGGAAGGGGACGAAACTGAGGCCCCCCATGCTTGCCGACCCTTCGATGTCAGCCGCAAGGGACTGGTCCTGGGTGAGGGGGCTGGCGCTTTGGTGCTTGAGGACTGGGAGATGGCGCAACAACGAGGCGTGCGCATCTACGCTGAAATGCTTGGCTATGGAACCTCTTGCGACCATGCCCATCTGGTTCGCCCCAATCAGGCCGGCCAGGTGCGCGCCCTTCGCATGGCGCAACAGGAGTCGGGGCTTGACCTGACGGCGTTTGGCCACATCAATACCCACGGGACGGCCACGCGGGAAGGGGACCCAATTGAAATTGCCGCCATCACCGAAGTGTTCGGTGCGCATGCAAGCAATATCGCGGTGAATGCCACAAAATCGATGCACGGTCACATGCTCGGTGCGACCGGGGCTGTAGAAACCATCGCCACGATCCTCGCACTAAAACATCAGATGATTCCTCCGACTGCAAATCTTCAGAACATTGATCCGACTTGCCAAGGTGTGCGCCATGTCGCAGGCCAAGCGCTGTATTTACCGGACCTCAAAGCGGCCTTGTGCAACTCTTTCGCATTTGGTGGGAGCAATGCTGTATTGGCGTTTTGCCGAACTGAAACATGATTTTCATCCAACATGGCAATTCATCAACAAGTTGCGACCAACGCCGACGGAAAAAAATCGCCAAGAATTGGCGCGATTTACAACCCCTCTGTGCCAGGCCACCGCGACCTGTTTGAAGCCCTTGCTGAACATACGCACGTCCGGGCCATCGCGCCAGCCGCCTTCAACGCACTGACAGATCGGCGAACTTCACGGCGGGTAAAGCCCTGTTATGTACCCATTTGGCCTGCCGATTTGCCATGGCGAAAAGTCCCCCACCACTGGCTGGTTAAAAAGTTAATCGGGTCAATTGACGTCATTGTTTACACGCGCCCAGACCAGGCGCCCCTCCTTCCTGCATTCAAGGGGATTTACACGGTGTACCTGGTCAATGACGATTACAGTCAGTATGGGCGCGCCAAAGTGTGGGAGGAAATGGAAGGGGAATTGCTGCAACGTGCTGACCTGATCATCGCAGTATCGCAAGCACTGGCTGAACGACTCATCAAGCACCATCACCTCACAAACCCCAATATTCATGTCTTGCCCAATGCAGTACCCGCCAGTCATGTTCCGGGCTTGCCGCAAAGCGGCCCGTGGGCCTTGCCTGAAGGCATGGCCCACATCAAGCGCCCTGTGGCGGGTGTTCTTGGGCGTATTTCCAGCCGAATAAGACTTGACTGGCTCGAACAGGCCATTGAAGCAACGCCATGGCTTCAATGGGTTCTCGCGGGCGACATTGACCATGGAGATTTGCTGGAGCAAGACCGTAGCCGCATCAGCCAATTAGCGAACCACCCGCGGGTCACCATGACCGGCTTCATAACCTATGATCAACTGGCGTCGATAGCCGCGAGCATTGATGTGGCTGTCATCCCCTACAGCGAACGCTCGGTGAACCCACTGGGTAGCCCGATGAGACTTTTTTTGCATCTGCCACATGGCACACCCATCATTGCAACAACGGGCTGCAAGCAAATCACAGACTTCGTACCCCTTGTGCTGATATGCAATAACCCTGAGGAAATGATCAAGGGACTTGAAACCTTGCGCAATCAAGCATTTGACGATGGCCAGAGAAAGGCTCGTTGGCTTGCCGCCAGCCAGCACACCTGGGAACATCGCGCCTTGGAATTACTCGCTTTGGTCGATCAGCGGTGATGAAACAGATCACGCCCACAGTTTTGTCCAGCAACAATAGAACAGCATCGGACAATACAGAGCTGATCATTGTGAGTGGTGCCAGCATCGGCTATTTCCGCTGCATTGACCGTTTTCTTCTTTCTGCTGCACGACTTGGCCTCCAGCATCGCCATCGATTTGTTGTCTACGACCTTGGACTGCTCGATTCACAACGCCAAGAACTCATGCAATGGCACCCATGGTGTGAATGGCGAGACTTTGATTTTGGCAACTATCCACCCCATGTTGCGCTGAGTTACAGCAGCTATGCATGGAAGCCCATCATCATTGCAAACTTGCTGGTGGAGTTCGGTTGCCAGGTGCTCTGGCTGGACAGTGCCAGCCTATTGCACGAAGATTTCTCTGCAGTCACTTCAACGCTTGGGAAAATTGGCACTTATTCTTTAGCCGGGCAATCAACCATTAACGAACACTGTGACCCGAAGACCCTGAGCGCGCTTGCTACTCCACTGGAAGTTCTTAATCAGGCCGAGCGTGTGGCGGGTGTCATCGCCTTCGATGCGAAGCACCCTGAGGCAATGCGCATCGCCCTTGAGTGGCGTCGTCACGCGCTGATTGAGGCTCACATTGCGCCGAGCCAACCCAAACTCTACAGGCATAAACCTGAACAAGCTCTTCTTTCCATCTTGTTGCTTCAAGCCCGCCTGACCCAACGTCTGACATTGAACGACGACGAAATCGACATCAGCTCAAAGCATCCCATCAAGTGGATGAGTTCCCGCCATAAAGTGGCTGACGACATGCCCCGCTGGGCCGATCTTCCGGTTCGGTTAGGCTACCGAGCTTATAAATTTTTCGACCGCATCAATCTGCGCCTCATGCATTCATTTGTGCCCTTCATTGAGGGCTTGCTCCGCTTGCCCCATGATCACTATTGCTTGATCGTGCAACGAAAAGAAGAACCGCCGGTCATGATCGCATGCCCGTGGCTCTGCTACATGGCTGACCCCTTCGCCATCACGCACAACAACACGCTTTGGATTTTTGTTGAGGCCTATGACTACTTGAAATCTCGAGGGCGACTGCTCGCCTTGCAACTCGATGACAACATGCAGGTTGTTCAAAAAATCCAACCCATCGCCTTTCGCCACCACGTTTCTTTTCCTCTTTTACTGAAGGATGCGGGCCACTTGTACATGATTCCAGAAACCTCACACGCAAAGTGCATCGACCTGTATTTGTGCGAGGATTTTCCGGGTAACTGGCGGTGCGTCGCACGGCTATGCGACCATATTGATGCCGCTGACAGCGTTGCATTTTTTCATACCGACCGTTGGTGGCTTCTGACATCTGTACTCAAGCCTGGGGCCAAAACACGGCAGCTCTGCATTTTCTGGTCAATGACGTTACAGGCAAGCCACTGGAACGAACATCCGATCAACGAACAGAACCCTGAAGGCGCACACCCCGCCCCGCAACCACGAGCCGCTGGCGCAGTTGCCCGCCATGGCGACACCTGGCTGCGCCCCGTACAGATAAATCCTCACGACTATGGCGAGTCGATGATGATCATGCAGATCGACCATCTTGACGAGCATCGCTACATAGAATCCCCCTACCATGGCGAGCACAGCATCCATCAGATTGCAAAAAACTATCCGGCTAACCATGTCAGCATCGACAATGACATCCAAGTTTGGGATGTACGCGATCGAAGACGCTGGCTAGACCTTTTTTGGGTGCCCGCGAATTGCCAGGGATTACCGAACAAGCCCATGAGACTCAAACCGTGATTAAATTCGCCAACTCCCTACGTGCCCTGACAGACTCGAATGACCGTCGTCAATGGCCTCTGCTGCTTGGCTGCTCATTGGTGACCGGCACATCACGCAGCCTGTTTCTTGCCTTGATCAACACGGTCATTGCGGCCGGACAGGACCATTTAAATTTGCTGTATGTGTCGGCGCTGTTTTTGCTTGTTGCCGTGACTTTGGGAACCGAATACTTCAGCAGCATCACCAGCAGAAAAGTCTCAGATTTATTGGCCATTCGTCTTCGCAGCACGCTGCTTGAACGCATAGGCAGCACCAACCTTCGATTCGTTGAGCGAGAAGAGCCCGCTCGCTTGCATTACCACCTGATGCACACCGTCGATGTCGTTTCAGACGCGTATTTCGTCATCCTGGGATTGGTCACCAGCATGATCACGCTGGTATTGCATTTTTTCTACATTGGTTGGTTGTCCTGGATTGGCCTGCTTTCTGCGTTGATGATCAGCCTGGTCGGGGTGCAGGTTCACTTGTATTTCGAGCGGCGCAACGCCAAGCACAGACAGCGCATGGACATGCTCTACAACACCAACAACGAGCATCACCTGGCCTACCTGTATGGCTTCAAGGAGTTGCGTCTGTCGCAAAGAAAAGAGGCTGATTACCGCCGCCAGATTCAGTCCATCAACAACGAACGTCTTGGCGAGTCGATCGCTGAAGCCAGATACTCGTCAATGGGCAATATGGCGAGCGATTTTTTTCAGTACCTCACCATTGCGGGCATCGCCCTGCTGTTGCCCATTCTTGCAGGCGTCGATTCCATCACGGCGCTTCAATTGCTCGCAGCCGTCCTTTTCACCATCACACCGCTGACTGGCGTAGTGGGCTCATTCTCAAAAATTGGCCGAAGCAAAGTCTCGGCGGACAACCTGATGCGCTTGCTTGATGCCGCAGCGGCCACCAAGGAGTCGCCATCTTCTCCATCGGGCCCACCGTTGGCGGATTTCAAATCACTTGCATTGCGCGGCGTTGCATTTCATTTTGAAGGCCAAGGCGAAAGCAAAGAAGCGGGCTTTGGCATTGGCCCGATTGACCTGAGCCTCACACCCGGCGAAGTCATTTTTGTCATCGGTGGAAATGGTTCTGGGAAAACAGTGCTGATGCGTTTGCTTGCCGGGCTCTACCCTCCGGATCAAGGACAGATCCTGTTCAATGGCAAGCTGATTGAGAACATCGACCGGCAGGCCTACCGCGAAAACTTCGCCTGTGTATTCAACGATTTCTTCCTTTTCAAGGAACTCCTGGGCTTTCGCAGCACGCCAGCTGAAACCATTCGAGAATTGCTGCACCACTACGACCTCAGCACAAAAACAGATTTCCAAGAGCGTGACGGGTGTTTCACCACGGTCGCACTCTCGACCGGCCAGCGCAAGCGCTTGGCACTTTTGGTCGCCCGCATCGAAGAGCGGCCCATTTTCATTCTGGATGAGTTTGGTGCAGAGCAAGATCCAGAACACCGCGAAAAATTTTACAGAACATGGCTGCCAGAACTTCGGGCCATGGGTAAAACCGTCATTGTCGTCAGCCACGATGACCGCTATTTCGATGCCGCTGACCGCGTCATCCAAATGGATTTTGGCAAAATCCGGACTTGACTGAGCGTACTTTCCATGCACGTCAATATCGTCTTCTCGGACAACGGCGTTGGCCTGTCGCGAGATGCCCGCATCATCAAAGAGGCACTTGGCCGCAGTGGTATCAAGGTGACTTTAACCCCCATCGAGGGGTTTCATTTCAACTTCGGCTTGAAGCAATTGACCAGAGTGCTCCAAGTCCGCTTGTTCGCCGGCTACCACTGGCTTCGTTACAAGCGCCGACCTTTCGATTTGACGCTGTTTTTGGAGCACATCGAACCCATCTATTGCCGACTTGGACACACCACCGGGTTCATGCCGAATCCTGAATGGGCCAATGAAATCGATGTCTCCCATTTGCATCGGGTTGATCACATATTGGCCAAGGTTCACGATACTCAGCGCATCTTTGAAGCGCAAGGCTGCCGTGTCACTTACACGGGTTTCACCAGCGTCGATCGGAAATTACCCATCTCGGACGCTCAACGCCAACGCAGTTTTTTCCATCTTGCTGGAAAAAGCAGACAAAAAGGCACGGCCACGCTGATTGAACTCTGGCAACGCCATCCCGAATGGCCCTTGCTGACCATCGTGCAACATCCAAAATTAAAAAGTCGTATGCCCGACCCACGCGAAACGACAAATATTTGTCACATCGGCGAAACGCTGGATGACGAGGAACTCAAGGTCTTGCAAAACACGCACTTGTTTCACCTCTGTGCATCTGAAGCGGAAGGTTTTGGACACTACATCGTCGAGGCATTGAGTTGTGGCGCTGTCACGGTCACGACCAATGCACCGCCGATGAACGAGCTTGTCTCCACTGAGCGCGGCCTGCTCGTTGACCATGCCCGCACGCAAGCGCAGCACCTGGGCATGAACTACTACGTCAGTCACGAGGCGCTCGAAGCGGCAGTCAATCAACTGTTGGCCATGAGCACACAAGGCACCGAAGCGCTTTCAATCAAGGCCCGCGCTTGGTTCGAAGACAACGACCGACAATTTCAGCAAAACATCGTGTGTGCCGTGCGCCAAATCCTCACAAAACCGGCAAGTCTTTAGAAGCCATCGTTTCCAAACTGAGAATTTCCCTTTTTCCGATGCACCAGCCACCGGTCTGCAAAGTGTTTCAGCACGATGGTGTTGTTGCGCGACAGGTGATCGCCGTTGCCCCGATTGATACGCCCGAGCGCAGAGGCTTTGTGCAGGGCAAAGCTGCCCTTGACTGGAAAGCCCGCTCGCCGAGTTGGAATGACGAACTTGGGCACAAGGCACTGGGCGCCCATCCAGACATCGTCGACAAAAAAGGCCGCTGTGGGGGCGTCACCATAGTCCACCAAACGGGCAAGGTCAAAAAATTCGGGCTTGATCCAGTAGCCTGACATGCCTTGAAGAATATCCATCCGCCGCGGCTCACGCAGGCGCACCCCATGCACTGGCGCCGGGGCCCTCATCAACAAATTGCTCAGTATCGTCGTCGGACGGTCGATCAAATCAGCAGGGGCATTCCATCCGGTCATGCTGAGCGCGCAACCAGGCAGCTCTTGTGCGGCGGCCACCAAATCGGCGACAAAATTGGGGGGATAGATCCGGTCATCGTCCACCACCAAAATGTCCTGAGACCCAGGCAGTGACAAGACGGCGGGTATGAATTTTGTTGCGGGGCCCCAATCGCGGTCGCATTCCATGATGCGTATCGACTTCAAGCCTTTCAAGCCAGGCGCAAGCGCATAGGCTCTTTTTTCCCGTTGCGAATACGACGGCAGGTAGAGGTGAATCTCTTTCGCCGGACACGTCTGTAGCAACAGGCTTTTGAGCGTTGGCTCCATCAAGTGCAAACGACTCGGGATGCTGGTCAAACTGATGATGACCTCGCTCTTGGGCGAACAAGCGGCATGCTTTTCATCCAAGTCCGACAATTTCATGCGGTGAAGGCGGTACTCGTGCCATGCATCCAGCAGCAGCCGCTCGCCCTCCATGAAGCCCATGACTCTCACAAGGATGACCAGCAACAGCAAGAGGCAAAAGGCAATCGCCATCATTTAAAAAACCACCCAAATGGCCAGTGGAATGGCCGCAAACAGGGTCGAGTCGTAGATGTCGACCAAGCCCCCGTGAAGAACACTGACTGCGGGGAAATCCTTGACGCCAGCAACCCGCTTCAAGCGCGAGGTGAACATGTCGCCCAGCACACCGCAGCTCACCAGCAAGGCTGCCAAAACGGCAGCCTGGTCGGCCGGCAGATCGAACAACCAGCCAGCCAAGCACCACGCGAAAGTGCCCGACAGCACCACCCCGGCCAATGCCCCTTCCATGGTTTTGTGGGGCGACAAACGCGGCAGCACTGGGCGACGACCGAATATCCGACCAAACAGGAAAGCCATCGAGTCGTTCATCTCAACGGTGGCATAAAGCAAAAAAACCCAGTAAGCGCCCTCATGGCGCATCACCAAGGCGGCCAAGCCAGCAACGGCCAGAAGTGGAAAAAGAACGGCAGCCGCAAGTGCCAGGGCGCCTGCTGGTCGCCGTTGCAGGCTGACAAAGTAGACGGGCAAAGCCAGTGACAACAATGCGAACAAGACCATGGACTGTTGAGTCGCGCCTAGCCAGATCCCAAACATGACACACAAGACCACGCCGATTTGACCCCGATTGGAAAATGGCAGACCAAAAACCAAGGCAATCTCGTTGATGCAACGCCAGCCCAAAATGAAAATCGCCAAGACAAACAGCGCCGGATGCAAGAGCGCGGGGACCAGAAACATGCCAACGATCAATGCCGTACTCCGGAAGTATCGCCAAAGTTCCTGCGACAGCCCTTGCTTGCGTGAGCCAAAGCAATGGATGACCAAGGCGCTCACAACAAAAACACCCACCACGGGAATCAACAGAAACCAAGTCGCGATCACAGCGGTCGACCATGCGCCGCCTTCGCCACCACATGGTCGAAGTAGCGATGCAAGAGTGGGGCGATCAGGCTGCCCCAGCGCGCCAAAAGACCCATTTCAAGGCCCGGTGTGATGCTGAAACTGCCCCTTTTCACGCCATCCAAAATCGCCTTGGCGACCGCATCGGCCGTCATCACCCGGGCCTTGCCGGCAATGGCAAAGGTTTCTGCAGGCTTGGTGCGGTTCTCAGCCTTCAGTTGTGGCGTGTCGGTATCTGGGGGAAACACCACCGAGACACGCACGCCTTCTCGGCTCAACTCATTGCGCAAGACTTCACCCAATCCCCGCACGGCGAATTTGCTGGGTGCATAGGCCGCATAACCAAAAACCCCGGTCAAGCCCGCCCCTGAAGAAACCAGAACAACATGCCCTGAGCCACGCGCGCGCTGTGCGGGCAGAACTGCGCGCAGAACATGCAGGGTCCCAAAGTAATTGACGGCCATGGCCTCTTCAAAATCAGTCGAGGCGAGTTCCTCAAAATAGCCAGGTCGAGCCAGACCTGCACTGGTCATCACAAGATCAGGCACACCTTCAGCATCCATCAAGGCTTTGACGGCAAGCGCTGTTGCGACACCATTTCTGACATCGACCGCTTGCCAGCTCACAGACAAAGCCCCGGCTGCACGCAAAGTTTCAGCCGCTGCCACCAAGCGCTCGGTCCCGCGCGCCATAAGGCTCAAGCGCCAGCCCTGCTGAGCCAGTTGTCGCGCCACAGCCAAGCCAATGCCGCTGCTGGCACCGCTGATCAATGCATGGCGAGTCATCCCATGGCATTCCTGGCCATCAACAAGCCCGCAAGCTTGCCTGCTGCCATTTCAAGTTGAGCCATCGTGTGATCGGCGCTGATGAAAAACCGCAGCAAGGCACCGTTGATCGGAACCGCGGGATAGATCACAGGCTGGACATGGACCCCCAGTTGAAGCAATTCATGGGAAATGCGCATGCACTCATACTGGTCGCCAATGACAATGGAGACGATCGGTGTGATCCCTTGGGTGTCCACCGCCAAGCCGGCCTCATGAACGCAACGTCGAAAAGCCATGCTGTTTTCCTGCAAGCGCTTGACGCGCTGCGGCTCACGCTTCAAAACCCGCAATGCGGCCAATGCCGCCGCCGCATCTGCTGGCGGCAGCCCCACACTGAAAATGAAACCAGGCGCAAGAAAGCGCAAATAGCGAATCAGGCTCGCATCACCGGCGATGAAGCCGCCGCAACTCGCCAGGCTCTTGCTCAGCGTGCCCATCTGTATGTCCATGCCACCAGGCGGCAGGCCAGAAAACTCACCGATGCCACGGCCCGTTGCCCCCAGCACCCCAATAGAATGCGCCTCATCCACCATCAGGTCCACATCGTGACGGCGGCATGTGGCAAGCAATCGCTCGTAGTCTGGCAAATCGCCATGCATGCTGTAGAGACCTTCCGTCACCACCAGTACACGGCCAAAATCACCGCGTCGCTCGCTGAGCAAACCATCAAGCGCGGCAACATCATTGTGTGGAAATGCCACGCGTTCGGATTTTGAAAGTTGGATGCCACTCATCAGGCTGTTGTGAGACAACTCGTCGTAGACGATCAGGTCGCGCTGCCCATACAGATGGGCAATGGTCGTGACGTTGGTGTTGTAGCCACCCACGAACACCAGGCAATCCTCGGCCCCCAAGAACTGGGCAATCTCTTGTTCGAGTTCGCGATGCAGCGGAATTTCACCCGACACAATTCGGCTGGCAGAAACAGAGGTGCCGTACAAATCAATGGCCGCCTTTGCTGCAGATGACACCTCGTGATGACCGCTCAAACCCAGATAGTTGTAACTGGAGAAATTGACCAGTGGCCCTTCACCCAGGTCAATTGAAGCCCCGTTAATCCCAAGGTGCGGTTGAAAAAACGGGATACGGTCTGCAAGACCCATCTGCGTTGCAATTCGTCGCTCTAATTTGCGTACGCCAGGAACAGAAGAAAAGCGAGAAGTGCGGGTCATTGGATGGTTGGCAAATTTGCGTAAATACGGACCAATTTGGCTGGCACAAGCTCCTCATCCATCGCGGTGGGCGATGCCAAGTGAAGATCGACCAAAGCCAAAGCGTGGGAAAGTTCAAGGTCAATCAAATGTTGAGCGGCCGAACTCCATCGCTCTGCTTGATCCAGCAACACACCTGCAGGATCAAAACCACTTTCAAGAGCCAATCGGGCCTGTCCAAGATGCGCATGCAAGCGCCCGACCAGTTCTTGCATTCTGAAGATCGCCGGGGAGATGTCCTGAAAACGGCGGGCCGAAATGCGCACCTCCATTTCGATTCGCTGCGCCAATTCATCCTTGCGCAACTCAGCCAGACCGATCAAGGCTTCAGCCTGTTCTTGAGCGCCCATCTCGCGCCTGCCGCCCAGCGGTTTGACCCAACTGACCAACAGACGGTCCTGTGCCAGTTGGAGTGACAATGCAGAATCGGCCTCGCGCAAAATCGCCTTGGATTGCTGTCGTGCAGCTTGAATTCGCGATGCCTCAGCCTGCAAATCAACCCGCCTCTCAAGCGCGGTTGACAAAAGCTGTTGCAAAGCCACATTGCTGATGCCGGCAATGGGCATGGGAAAGGGCGTCAAAAGTTCACCGATGCGATCAGGATCTATGCCAAGCAACAGGGCCAGTTCTAGTTGTGCGGCATGCCGCGTTGACTGCGTTTGTTCCAGAACAAACCGAGCCTGGTTCGCACGCCCCACGGCAAGGTCAACATTTCGTCCTGAAAGGGTGCCTGCTTTGCCAAGGCGCATGGCCCGCCCTGCGAACTCGTCAGCGATCGCATTGAGTTCAGTGCAGACCGCTTGTTTTTTTTGTGCGGCCAAAAGGGCCCAGGACAATTTAAACAGGCGGGCCAGATGAAGCTGCCGTTGACGCTCAACACTGGCTTGGCTTGCATCAAAATTGGCGCGCGCCGCATCAAGACGCAGTCGCTCAGGTGGCGCGCCCCAGGCGCTTCCGAGTGGCACCTCGACCTCAAGGGTTGGCTGTGTACGCATGGCCTGTTGGTTCAACTGCAATGAACTCGCACCACCCATCACCTGCATGCCAGGCCGCACACGAATGCCGTTCTCAAAGAGTTTTCCAACGCTGGTGTGGGTGGCGCTGATGGTTTTGTAATCTGTTCCAGTGGTCAAGAAATCACCGAATGCCACGGGAACAGGCAGACGTCGGTAACCCGTTCCAGACCGCAAAGACCAATCAAAAAGTCCTTCTGCCGCGTGCACAAGCCCTTTGGCATTCATCGTCTCAAACGTGGCCTGCTTGGAACCCACAGAAGACTTACCGTTCAATCCAATTTCAAGGATTTGCTCAAGCGTCATGCCCGTTTGGGCAAAGAGCGCATTGGCATGGGTGAAAAGCGCGGCGGCCAGCAAACTGCACTTCAGAGCAAGAAAGCCACGTCCGGTTAAATTCATCCTGTGGTCGCCTGGCAATCAAACACATTAATTAAAAAATAAACCGGAAATACCAGTTCAAATCGGCGGCTTTTTATCCAGCCTGTTGGCAATTCATTGTATCTGAGCAGCAGGCCCATGAGGGCGAGCTCTGGAAAACGGCTTCGCCCATATTCTTCAATCAGTTCCAAAAAAACAAATACAAATAATAATACTTTATGAACTTTAATAAATTAATTCAATCACCAATTATTTAAAATAAACGGCTGCTGTGCCCACTCAAAACCCATAATGCACTGGATCTGGCGACGTTTGACTCGGTAGGCTCACCCATCACCGGCGGCTGCGTTTGCTGGGGCATGTTTCAACCTAAACCCGGCCGTTGGCCGCTTGCTTGCGCTTGAAACACTTGATGAACCAAACACTTGCGCCCACGACGGTCTTCACCTCATGGGTCAAGCGCTGCACGGCAGCAGGTCTGCCGCTTCAGGCCTCTGGCGTTGTTGCTCGCACCCCCCGGACAGGCAGTCCCGGGGGCAGTCGCGCCTGGCCAGAGACCTGATTCGTCAGCCCCTCGGCCGTGCCCAACTGCCGGATTGAGGTTCAAATGCAAACGCTGAAAAAAACGCCCCGCAATTGGACATGCAGAACGCGGCAAAGGGCTGAATGAAAACCAAGCAGCCTGTACGTTTACTTGTTTTTTATTCGCATTTCCAGCCCAATTGGCTGGAAGAAAAACGGGTCAGTGGCGCAGCCGTTGTGAACCGCGCCATCAAATGGTTGAGCGCCGTCATGGACACGAGCCAAGTCAGTCCATTGGGTGTGGAACACTATAATGGCCACCCCTGATGAATATCATTGGGTGATCATTGTGCGACCTTGTCGCACAAGCCTCGCTGGAAACAACCAACATGCCAAAAATCGCCATCGCCGGACTGGGCAATTGCGCAAGCTCCCTTTTGCAAGCATTGGGGGCATCTGCCAAGGACCGTCTTTCTGGTTTGATGCGAGAACGCATAGGACCATGGTCATGCGGTGATATTGAAGTGGTTGCAGCCTTTGACATTGACAGGCGCAAAGTCGGACTGGCGATTGGGCAGGCCGCGTTTTCCGCCCCCAATTGCACCCAGGTCTTTGAGCCTGATCTCTCCCAGTTTTCGACAAGCGTGATGATGGGCCCTGTACTTGACGGGGCAGCTTCTCACATGAAAGAGTATCCCGAGGAAATCACGTTCGCCGTGGCCGACCTGTCGCCGGTTGATGTGGCCGAAGAACTGAGGCGTTCCGGTGCTGAAATACTGGTCTGCTATTTGCCTGTTGGCTCCGAACAGGCCGTTCGCCATTACGCCCAAGCCTGCCTCGATTCAGGGGTGGCCCTGATCAATTGCGTGCCCGTCTTCATCGCCTCAGACCCCGAGTGGTCAGCCCGCTTTGCTTTGGCTGGTTTGCCCATCATCGGGGATGACATCAAAAGTCAGTTGGGGGCAACGGTGCTCCATCGAACCCTTCTCAGGCTGTTTGAGATGCGCGGAATTCGCATTGACCGGACTTACCAGCTCAACACGGGGGGCAACACCGACTTTTTAAACATGCTGGCCAGGGACCGTCTCGCATCCAAAAAGAAGTCAAAGACCGGGGCTGTTCAATCGTCGCTGGCCACCGCATTGCCGAATGAAAATGTTCACATCGGACCTTCTGACTTTGTCCCTTGGCAAAAAGACAACAAAGTGTGCTTTCTTCGAATCGAAGGTCGCGGCCTTGGGGACGCCCCCATTGAACTCGAACTTCGCTTGTCGGTTCAGGATTCACCAAACAGCGCGGGGGTCGTGCTCGATGCGATTCGCTGCATGAAATTAGCACTCGATCATGGCATCGGTGGCGCACTGACAGCCCCCTGTGCCAATTTCATGAAATCGCCACCCCAACAATTCAGCGATGAAGACGCGCACAGGCTTTGTGACGAATTTATTGACAGCTTGCACCAAGACCAAACCAGCAGCCACACAGGCCCTGTGCCCGCAGCGTCTTTTGATCAGGATTCCCAGTAACTGTCTGTGCGGCGAAGTCTGGCTTCCTCCGCATCCTTGGGGTGATAGGTGCTGTGCAGTCGCCCTGTGTATCCGCGGCGCTTGACGCGCCAATCCTCCCCGTAGCGAAAGGCCAGAACTTCTTGTGCAAGGCAGGGGATGCGCACGGGCAAACCATGCCACAAGTGCCAGTCCCGTTTTTCGACCAGCGCCATTGAAATATCACTGAACGGGCCCTCGCAACCCACCAACAATGGTCTTTTGTGGTCAGGCCGATAAACATAGATGTCGCAGTGCACCGGCAGCCAACGAAAATACGCACAATAAGAGCGGCGGTTGAGGTCTTTTTTCAGAACAAACCAAAAGTGATGCTGGCTGCAGAGTTCATCGAGTTTGTCCATGGTCTCTGGCATTTCAACCACCGAGAGATCGACATCGGTATCCCCCAGGATCACGCCACCATCGCGGATCAACCCCAGCAAAGTGCCGTAGTCAGCCCAATAATCGACGGCAGCGTGGTTGAGTTTGCGAAACACGGCGCGCGCAAACAGGGTCAGCACGGAGCGCTGAACCTGGTCGTATATCCAGCCACCAAGGCGGTAGAAAGCGCCCCATTTTTCAAACGCGATTTTCACAGGGCCTCCGCATCTTGCTGACCATGGTCTCGACGCCAAACCCGTGCCGTCTCTTTGATCCGTTCAACCCAATAGCCATTGCTGAGTTTCTTCAGCAAATCAGGGCCAAATGCATCCGCATGGGCATGCTGCCACCGCTGTAAATTGTCGGGGGTCACTTCAGTGAATGACTCGACAATCACCACGGGCAAAGCCTCGTCCTCGTAAAGCGGGTCAAGCGAGGATGCTTTGACGACAGGCACACAGCCCAGGGCCAGCGCCTCCCAGGTTCGAAAACAGTCCAAGCCCTTGCCATGCGGCGAGAGTTCAAATGCAAAATGGTCGTGCATGCGCCAACATTCGACTTGTGGAATACGGTGGGTCACAAACATACAGCTTGGACTGTCTTTGAGCAACTCATAGGCAAGCAGACGGTCTGGAATTTCCCTGAAATTCGGAATGAATTTTTGGTTGAAGTGAAACGTGCACATGGCCCGAGTTTCCTTTTGGGCAAAAGGGGTCGTGAGCCCCTCTCGCACCT
>CAMCNQ010000004.1 GCA_945875955.1 Limnohabitans sp. Rim8
ACTGCACACTGCGTGTTCGGCTGGCACTCAGGCCACCAAACAAATAGCCCTGTTGAGTGCGCTCGGCCATCTCACCAATCAGCTCGGTCAGCTCGGGCGTGTTCGGGTCCGCATGCACCAAGGCCGTATCGGCCCAACCCGCAGGCAAGGGCGAGACACCCGAAAACACGCGGTATTGCTCGGGCGTCAGGTCGCACAGCATGAGCGCCATGGCGGGTTCGTCAAAGTACTCGGCGTTGTTCACGGCCACACCAATGCCCACCGTGCCCGCCCAATCGGGCACATTGGGCAAGGCCTGGCGCAGGTGGTCCAGCAAGGCCTGTGCTTCCGATGCGTAGTGGTCGGTGATGTAGAGCAGCCCCAAGCGAGGCTGGCTGGCGTAGTCGGGCAGGCGCATTTGGGCCTGCAACTGGGCGATCACCAAGCCTGCAGCCATGCGCCACTGGGGATGGGTGGCGTGACCGTAGGGAAAAAGTTTCATGGTGTTTTGCGCTTTGAGACGGCTTTGCGGGGGACGGATTTGGCTGCCGGTTTGGTTTTGGCTGAAGTGGCTTTCTGGGCCATGGCTTTCTTGACCGTGGCCTTTTTGGCGGCCGCTGCCTTTTTGGCTACGGGGGTTTTTCTGCCGGCTGGCGTGCTGGCAGCCTTGGCGGTGACGCCCGCCTTCAGGGCCTCAGCGGCCACGTCTTTGACGGCGGCAGCGGCGATGTTTTGAAACTGCTGGGTCAATGCGCCCCACCACTGCAGTGGGTCCACAGCGGGCTTGGCCGAAGATGCACCAGAAGATGGGGGTTCTGCTTGAACGGATTCTGGGGGTGCGGGTTCCGGCTCTGCTGCGGCCCTAGGCACAAAGGCTTGTGGCGCAGCAGCTTGTGGCTCAGGCGAAGGAGCGGTTGAAGGAGCAGGTGGTGGAGCAGGTGCCTTGACCGTGAAGGCCTTGGCCAAATCGGCCATGTTCACATTCATGCTTTGCAAAGTGGTCAAGGTCATTTTTTGCACCTCCATGGCCTGGATGGTGGCTTTGAGGGCCGTGGTGTTTTGCTCCAGCCAAAACAACACCGACTTGAGCTCTTGGATGCGCTTGTCGATGTCTTCGATGCTCAGCGTGGGCGCGACCCAGCTGGCCATGCCGGGCATGCCCGCTGCTGCCGTGGGCTGGGCTTGCGATGCGGTTTTGGACAGGTTTTGCAAAAAATCAAAGCCCGGCACAAATTGGCCAAAGCCGAAGGCAGAAGGTTCGCTCATGGCATTTCCTTGGAAAGTGGTGCTCAAAGCTTACCTGAAGCGCCTTTCAACCCTCGACAAACACCCTCGCCTTGCGTGGCGTCAGCACCAAGGTCTCGCCTTCTTTGAAGTCTTGTTGGCGGTATTGCGATGCCGACAACTGCGCTTCGATGACCGCGTCTTTGCCAAACATGCCAGCCTCCACTGGATCGAGTTCCAAACGGGCCACGGGCCCCACCAAAATGGCGCGGGTCAGTTTGGCCACAATGCCGGTGTGCGTCGCGCCCGGCGTGTAACGCGTCACGTCCAGATCGTGCGGACGCACATAGGCAAAAGCCTTGGCGTCTTGCACCTGACCGTGCTCTGGGCTGTCCAGCCGGATGGCATGCTGGTCTACACCGATCAGCATTTCGCCTTCGTGGGCACGGCCGTGAAACAGGTTCACATCGCCCAAAAAGCCATACACAAAGGGGCTGGCGGGGTGGTCCCAAACGTCTTGGGGTGAGCCGATTTGTTCGATGTTGCCCTTGTTCATCAGCACCACCCGGTCGGCCACTTCCAGCGCTTCTTCTTGGTCGTGCGTGACGAAAATGCTGGTCACATGCAGCTCGTCGTGCAGGCGGCGCAACCAGCGGCGCAGTTCTTTGCGCACCTTGGCGTCCAGCGCCCCAAAGGGCTCGTCCAGCAGCAGCACTTTGGGCTCCACAGCCAGCGCGCGGGCCAAGGCGATGCGCTGGCGCTGCCCGCCCGACAGCTGCGAGGGGTAGCGGTCGGCCAGCCAATCGAGCTGCACCAAGCTCAACAGCTCGTGCACCTTGCGCTTGATTTCGGACTCGCTGGGGCGCTCTTTGCGGGGTTTGACGCGCAGGCCAAAGGCCACGTTTTCAAACACCGTCATGTGGCGAAACAGCGCATAGTGCTGGAACACAAAACCCACTTGGCGCTCGCGCACATGCACATGCGTGGTGTCTGCACCGCTGAAGGCGATGGTGCCGCTGTCGGCCGTCTCCAGGCCGGCAATGATGCGCAGCAGCGTGGTCTTGCCGCAGCCTGAGGGGCCCAGCAGCGCGACCAGTTCACCCGACTCGATGTCAAGGCTGACCTTGTCCAGCGCGGTGAAGTCGCCGAACTGTTTTTGGACGTTGCGGATTTCGATGCTCATGGTGTCTCTTGCGGGTGAGGTCGCTCAGGTGGTGTGTTGGCCGATGCTTTCATGTCTTGTTCGTGGCGCCATTCAATGACCGACTTGATGGCCAAGGTGACCAGCGCCAGCAAGGCCAAGAGCGAGGCCACGGCAAACGCCGCGACCGACTGGTATTCGTTGTAAAGGATCTCGACATGCAGCGGCATGGTGTTGGTCTGGCCCCGGATGTGGCCGGACACCACCGACACCGCACCAAACTCGCCCATGGCCCGCGCATTGCACAAGATGACGCCATAGAGCAAGCCCCACTTGATGTTGGGCAGCGTGACGCGCCAAAAAGTTTGCCAGCCGGTGGCGCCCAGCACGATGGCGGCTTGCTCTTCGTCGCTGCCTTGCGCTTGCATGAGGGGAATCAGCTCTCGCGCGATGAATGGAAAGGTCACAAACACCGTGGCCAGCACGATGCCCGGCACAGCGAAGATGATTTGGATGTCGTTCGCTTGCAGCCAAGGGCCAAACCAACCCTGGGCACCAAACATCAGCACATAAACCAGGCCCGCCACCACGGGAGAGACCGAAAACGGCAAGTCCACCAAGGTGGTCAGCACCGATTTGCCTTTGAACTCGTATTTGGCAATGGCCCATGCCGCCGACACACCGAAGACCAGGTTCAAAGGCACGGCAATGGCGGCGGTGATCAGCGTCAGGCGAATCGCCGACCAGGCATCGGGCTCCTCGAGGGCTTCAAGGTAAGCATCCAGGCCTTTGCGCAAGGCCTCGGTGAACACCGCGGCCAAGGGCAAGACCAAAAACAAAAACATGAAGGTCAAAGCCAGTCCGATCAGGCCAAAGCGGATCCAGCGCGCCTCGGTGGTGCCCGCCTGGACTTTTTTGGAAGACATGGCGGCGCTCATGACGAGGCTCCTGAACGGCGGCGTTGCCAGGTTTGCAAGGCGTTGATGACCAACAACAACACAAAAGAAACCACCAGCATCACCAAGGCCACGGCGGTGGCCCCGGCATAGTCGTATTGCTCAAGTTTGCCAATGATGATGAGGGGCGTGATCTCCGACACCATGGGCATGTTGCCGGCGATGAAAATGACCGATCCGTATTCGCCTATGGCCCGGGCAAAGGCCATGGCAAAGCCGGTCAAGAGGGCCGGCGCAATGGATGGAAAAATCACCCTGCAAAACGTCTGCCAACGGGTGGCGCCCAAACACGTGGCGGCTTCTTCCAGTTCTTTTTCGGCGTCTTCCAGCACCGGTTGCACCGTGCGCACCACAAAGGGCAGACCAATGAAGATCAACGCAATCACCACACCATTGCGGTTAAAAGCCAACTCAATGCCCAGGGGCTCCAGGTATTGACCCACCCAGCCATTGCCCGCCAACAGCGCGGTGAGTGAAATGCCCGCCACCGCCGTGGGCAAGGCAAACGGCAAATCGACCAAGGCATCGACGATTTTTTTGCCAAAAAAGTCATAGCGCACCAACACCCACGCGACCAACAGCCCAAAAACCACATTCACCAGAGCGGCGATCAGGGATGCGCCAAAGGTCAGACGGTAAGACGCCATGACCCGTGGTCCCGTGACGGCTGCGACAAACTGGTCCCAGGTCAAGGTGAAGGTCTTGAAAACCAAGGCCGACAGGGGAATCAGCACGATGAGACTCAAGTAAAAAATGGTGAAGCCCAGGGTCAAATTGAACCCGGGCAACACTTTGGCTGGTGCCCGCCGTTTGGCGGGCGCCGCAATGGGCATGGCGGTCATGGGGGAAACTTATTTGACGGTGTAAATCTTGTCGAACAGACCGCCGTCATTGAAATGCACTTTTTGGGCATCGGCGAAAGAACCAAACACCTCGTTCACGGTGAACAGTTGCAAGGGCTTGAAGGTCTTGCTGTGTTTCTTGAGCACCGTTTGCGAACGGGGGCGCAGCGCATGCTTGGCCGCGATTTCTTGGGCTTCTTCGGAATAGAGGTAGTCCAAGTAAGCCTTGGCCAACTCGCCTGTGCCTTTTTTAGCCACGGTGCGCTCGACCACCGCCACCGGGTTTTCGGCCACGATGCTGATGGACGGGTGCACGGCATCGACCTTGCCCGCACCAAACTCGTTGTCCACCGACACCACTTCGGACTCAAACGTCACCAGCACATCGCCGATGTTGCGTTGCAAGAAGATGGTGGTCGCATCGCGCCCGCCCTTGGCCAACACCGGCACGTTTTTGTAGAGCTTGCTGACAAACTCGGCGGCATCGGCGTCCGAGCCGCCCTTCTTCTTCACATAACCCCAAGCGGCCAAATAGGCCATGCGGCCATTGCCACCGGTTTTGGGGTTGACCACGATCACCTTGATGCCGGGCTTGATCAAATCATCCCAGTCCTTGATGCCTTTGGGGTTGCCATTGCGCGTGAGGAACAGCATGGTCGAGGTGGTGGGCGAGGCACTGTGTGGAAAGCGCTTGTTCCAGTCTTTGGCCACCACGCCGGTGCTGGCCAAAAAGTCCACGTCGGTGGTGGTGTTCATGGTCACCACATCGGCGTCCAAACCGTCGTTCACAGCCCGCGCCTGCGCGCTGGAGCCGCCGTGGGCTTGGTCGATCTTGACGTCCTTGCCCGTGGTTTTTTTGTAGTGCGCCACAAAAGCGGCGTTGTAGTCTTTGTAAAACTCGCGGGCCACGTCATAGGACGCGTTGAGCAAGGTTTGGGCGCTGGCCGACAGGCCCGACAGGGCCAAAACCGTCGCCAAAGTGATGCGGGAGAGTTGTTTCATGCGGTGTTCAATCGGTTGGGTATTCAGTCAAGAGCGCGATTGTGGAACCCTGCCCTTTATTCTCAAACGAATCATTTGTAGTTTGCTTATATGGATATCGCGATATAGGCGCTCTTTTCCGTCATGGACGGCCATGAAAAAAGCCACTGGGTGCACAGCACACAATGGCTTGATCTGATACAAGCAGCCGATCAGCCGTTGCACCGGCCATCGGCCCAAGGCCCATCACTGAGCGTCAGTTTCGGCGCTCGCGTCGTCAAACCCTTCGTCTTCTTCGTCGATCGCCGCCATTTCAGCGTACTGGGTGCCCAGCAATTGGTTGCGGTAAGCCAAATAACCACGGCGGTGGGTTTCGTACAGATTGCCCGCGTCGTAGGCTTCGGCGGCCAAACCGTGCTGCTTGGCGGCTTCCTGAAAGTGCTGCGCTGCCAAAGCGTGGCACTGCGCAATGCTGACAAAATCATCGTCCAACAGATCGTCGAGTTCGGTTTCGTTTTGAATGTCGTTCGTCATGCGTTACCCCTTGAAAGCGTTGATTGGCAAATGCCGAAATCAAGCTTTAAACATGGACAAGTCATGACCATGACAAGCATGTGGCGATATGGCGGCAACGGCCAGCTTTCCTCCATGAACGCGCACGCCCATCACTTCTGGATGTAAATCTGGTCAAAGCTGCCGCCATCGGCAAAGTGGGCTTTGTCGGCTTTTTCCCAGCCGCCAAATGCCTGCTCAGGCCTGCGCCACAGCGCGGGTGCCTTTCTTGTCCACGTTCTTGTCCACCACGGTCACGGCAGGCTTGGCTAAGCCAGCACGGCCATGGCGGCGGTCGCACGTGCCAGCACGCCACCACCCTGCGCGCGCCGGAGCTCTGCGGTGGCAAAAGCCAGGCGGCCTCCCAACTGGTCGATGCGTGCCACGGCGATAAGTTGGCCCGGCAGTACAGGCTTCTCGAAGTGGATGTTGAGCGAGACCGTCACCGCCACCTTGGGCAGCTCCAGCGCGCCGAGGACAGGGAACACCAGCGCGAGATCCAGCATCGTGCTCACCACGCCACCATGGACGGCGCCGTTGCCCTGCATGTGGCGGTGTGTCGCCGTGAACCCCACCGTGAGGCTGCGCGCGACCGGGTCCCAGGTTTGCAGCACCATCGCCAGATCGGCGGCCACAGGATTTGTGTCTATGGGCAGCGGCGCATCTGGCGCCTGCATGAACCGGCGCACCAGCAGCTGGTCGGGATTCTCGCCAGCCATGGTCAGATCTTGCGGTTGCGGCCTTCCCAGTAGGGTGCCCGCAGTTCGTTCTTGAGCACCTTGCCGGCGCCGGACAGCGGCAGCCGCTCGGGCCGCACGAGCACGCTGCGCGGCACCTTGTAGCCAGCGATCTTCTCGCGTGCCCAGGCCATCACCGCGTCCGGGGTGAGCGCCGCGCCATCGCGAGGCACCACGATGGCGTGCACGCGCTCGCCCCACTTGTCGTCGGGAATGCCGATGACCGCCACCTCGGCCACCCCGGGCATCAGGGAGATCGCATTCTCCACCTCGGTGGAATAGATGTTCTCGCCGCCACTGATGATCATGTCCTTGAGCCGGTCGACGATGTAGACGTAGCCGTCCTCGTCCATCACGGCGGCGTCGCCGGTGTGGAACCAGCCGTTGCGCATCACTGCGGCGGTTTCGGCCGGCTTCTTCCAGTAGCCCTGCATCACCGTTGGGCCGCGCACCACGATCTCACCCGTGGTGCCGCGCGGCACCTCCTTGTCTTCGCTGTCCACCACCAGCACTTCCAGGTTGGGCATGGCCTGGCCGCAGGAGCGAAGGCGGTCACCGGCGATCGCGGGCTTGCGCATCGACATCGGAAGCATGGTGCCGATGGGCGACAGCTCGGTCATGCCCCAGCCGTGCAGGAACAGCATCTCGGGCCAGATCTCCACCGCGCGTTTCAGCGTGGCGTGCGGCATCGGCGCGGAACCGAACATGAACTGGCGCAGGCTCGCGAGCGGCATGCTCTCGATGCCCGGCACCTCCAGCATCATCGCGATCATGGTGGGCACCAGGGTCACATTGGTCACCTTGTGTTCGGCGATCTGCTCCAGCACCTGCTGGGCATCGAACTTCGGGATGAAGGTGTGGGTGCCGGCCGCCATGGTGATGGCGAGCGTCGACATGCCATCGGTCAGGTGGCACATGGGCGCAGCGTGCAAAAAGATGCTGCTGGCGTCGTAGCCGATCATGTAGATGGCGTTGACGGCGTTCGACACCAGGTTGCAGTGGGACAGCATCACGCCCTTGGGTCGGCCGGTGCTGCCGCCGGTGTAGAAGATGCCGGCGATGTCGTCGCCGCTGCGACCAGCGTCGGCCATCGGCTCGCTGCGCGCCACCAGATTGTCCCAGCCCACCATGCCGTCGAAAGGCACAGTGCCGTCGCCCAGGTACACCACGTGCTTCAGCGTGGGGCAGTGTTCGCGCAGGCCGGGCAGCAGCTCGATGAAGGCCTCGTCCAGGCACAGCACCAGCGCCTCGGAGTCGTTCAGCATGTACGCCAGGTCGGCGGCCGTCAAGCGCGTGTTCAGCGGCAGCATGATCGCGCCGGCCCAGGGCACCGCGTAGTAAGACTCGAAGTAACGGTCACTGTTCAATGCCAGGATGCCGATGCGGTCGCCTTCATTCACGCCCAGCTGACGCAGGCCTGCCGCCGCGCGGGCGACGCGTTCCACACTCTCGGCCCAGGTGCGGCGGCGTGTGCCGCAGAGCGTGGCTGCGCCGTTCGCGCACACCTGCGCCGCGCGCTTGAGGCTCTGGGTCAGGCTTTCTTTCATCATGTCTCCAGTTCTAAGCTCAGCGGCCGTTGAATTGCGGTTTTCGCTTGGTGCGGAAGGCATCCACAGCCTCCATGAAGTCGTCGGTCTGCACCAGCGCAGCTTGGGCATCACGCTCGCGGTCGAGCTGGGCATCCAGCCCGTTCTCCAGCGCCGACCACATCACGCCAGGCAGCATGGCCAGCGCACGTGGCGCGCCTTGCGCGAGGCGCAGCGCGATGGCCTGTGACGTGGCGACGAGCGCGTCGTCGTCCACACATTGCCAGATCATGCCCCACTCGGCGGCCTGTTCCGCGGGGATGCGCTCGCCCAGCATGGCTAAGGCGATGGCGCGCGCTGGGCCGATGCGTCGCATCAGCTGCCAGCTGCCGCCCATGTCGGGCACCAGCCCCAGCTGCGCAGTGAAAGGCTGCTGGAAATAGGCACTGCGCCCGGCCACCACAATGTCGGCCAGCAGCGCAAGCGAGGCGCCTCCGCCAACGGCAGCGCCGTTCACCGCACACACCTTGGGCTTGCCCAGCGCGGCAAGCGCGCGCGACAGGGCATGCACGCCCGTGTCGGTCGATGCCAAGAAGCGTTGCCCACGTTCAGCGGCGGGCAAGCCGACCCCCATCATCGGATCTCGCAGATCGGCACCGGCACAAAAGCCACGGCCGCGGCCGGTGAGCAGCAACACGCGCGCCTCGGGCGCATGCTTTAAGCGTTCCAGCGTGGCCAGCAGTTGCTGGATCAAAGGCCCGTTCAAGGCATTCATCAATTCCGGCCGGTTAAGGGCCAAGGTGGCGACGCCGTTCGCGTCAATGTCGAGTTCGAGCATGGCCGCCGCTCAGATCTCGACGCAGACCTTGCCGAACTGCTGGCCGCTCTCGACGAAGCGCACGGCTTCGGCCAGGTTGGCCAGCGGCAGCACGCGGTCGATCACTGGCCGTATGCCGTTGGTGCCGCAGGCGGCAATCACCTGCTCCAGGTGCTGGCGGCTGCCCACAGCGATGCCGTGGATACGCAGGCTGCCCATGGAGACGATCGGCAAGTTCACCTCCGCCTTCGCGCCGCTCACCATGCCGATCAAAGTGATCATGCCGCCCAGGCGTGTGGCCCGGATCGACTGCTGTAGCGTGCCGGCGCCGGCCGTCTCCACCACCAGGTCCACGCCCTGGCCGGCGGTGAGCTTGCGAGCGGTCTTGCCCCACTCGGCGTCTTCACGATAGTTGATGCCGTGCTGGGCGCCCAGGTTCAGCATCTTCTCCAGCTTCTGCGCCGTGGAAGAAATGGCGATCACGCGCGCACCCGCGGCGTGGGCGAACTGCAGCGCAAACAGGGCCACGCCGCCGGAGCCTTGCGTCAACACGATGTGCTCAGGCCCGATACCGGCATGGGCGCGCACCGCGTTCCAGGCTGTCACCGCCGCACAGGGCAGGGTGGCAGCCTCTACGAAGCTCATGCTGGCGGGAATAGGCAGCAGTGCGTCTTCGGAAAAAACGCGCAGCTCGCAGGCCACGCCGTCGTTCATGCCACCCAAGTCCTGCTGCAGGAACCGCTCATCTGGCGGGCCGGAGAGCCATCCCGGAAAGAAGGTGTTGACCACCCAGTCCCCGGACTTGAAGCGCCGCACGCCTGTGCCTACGTCCACCACTTCGCCTGCGCCGTCCGACAGCGGGATCAGCCCGTTGGTCTTCTGCCGCGATCCGTAGCCGCCGCGCAGCGCCAGCACGTCGCGGAAGTTCAAGGAGGCAGCGCGCAGCCGCACCAGCACCTGGCCAGGGCCGGGTTGCGGATCGGGCAGGTCTTTCAATTGCAGGTTCTCGGTGCCCAGCGACTCCATCACCATGGCTTTCATGGATTCTCCTTATTGGTTGTGGAAGCGCTGGCCGACTTCGGCGATGCGACGCAAGCGCTGCGGCGGGGTGAAGCGCGCGCCGAACTGGCTGGCGAGTTGGTCGCACTCCGCCACGAAGCGCGCCGCACCGATGCGGTCGATATAGGCGAAGGGGCCGCCCAGGTGCGCGGGATAGCCCCAGCCCAGCACGGCGGCCACATCGCCGTCGATCGGATCCGCCAGGATGCCGTCGTCGAGGCAGCGAACGGCCTCGAGCGACTGCACGTGGAACAGGCGCCGCCGCACCGTCTCTTCGGTCAGCTCCGCGCGCCGAGGGAACAGTTCTGCCAAACCCGTCCAGATGTCGCGGCCCTGCTCGCTGTAGCCATACAGGCCCTTTCCCGCCACCTTGCCGATGCGGCCCGCCGCCAGCAGCTTCACCACCGTGTCTTCGGCGATGTTGCCGGCGTTGCCGATGCGTTGCCCGTCGCCGCGCATGGACTTGAGAATGTCGGACAGCAGCGGCAGCGTGGTCAGGTCAGCCAACGTCGCGCCACCCATCGCAAAACCGGCGTTCACCGCTGCGTTGTCGATCAGCTGCGCCGGCACGCCTTCACCGATGAGATTCAGCGTCTCGCTGGAATAGGTGGTGACGATGCGGCTGGTGAAGAAGCCCAGGCCGTCGTTCACCACCACCGGCGTGCGTCCCAGCTGCTTCATGAAGTCGAGTGCACGCGCCAAGGTGGCGTCGTCCGTCTTCGCGGCGCGGATCACCTCGACCAGGGTCATGCGGTCCACCGGAGAGAAGAAATGCAGCCCGATCACGCGAGCAGGCTGTGTCACATGCTGTGCCAGGCCGCCAATGGGCATGGTGGAGGTGTTGCTGGCGATGGGCACATCGGCGCCCACGGCTGCGGCCGCGCGGGCCAGCACCTCGTGCTTGATTTCAGCCTTCTCGAACACCGCTTCCAGCACGAAATCGGCTGTCGCAATGGCTGCGTAGTCGGCGCCGCCCGTGATGCGCCCCATCAACGTGTCCACCGGCATCGGCAACCGGCCCTTCTCGGCTTCCTTGTTGGCATGGGCGCGCATCGCGGCCACGCTCTTTGCGGCCGCTTCATCGTTCACGTCCAGCAGCGTCACGCGGATGCCGGCGAGTGCCGCCACATGGCCGATGCCGCGTCCCATCACGCCGCCACCCAGCACGGCCAGATGCTGCACCTTCAATGGGGGCAAACCCGCCGGACGCATCTTCATTGCGCGGGCACGGTTGACCCCGTTGAACAAGGTGCGAATCTTGTTCTTCGCGTCGCTGCCACTGGCCAGGCGCGCGAAGTGCCGCGTCTCGATCACCAGCCCTGCATCGATGCCGCGCTCCAGGCCCTGCTGCAGCACCTGGAGGATGGTGAGCGCCGCGAGGTTGTTGCCGCCGGCACTTTTCATGCTGCGGGCCCAGGCGCCCGTGAAAAACTGGCGGCCGGCCTGGGACTGCACAGAGAAGCCCGGCAGTGTGAAGCCCTTGCGGTCCCAAGGCTGGGTGGCGCCAGCGTTGGCCAGCACCCAGGCCTTGGCCGTGGCGAGCAACTGGTCGGCCGGCACCACCTCGTTGATCAGGCCCAGGGCCTTGGCGTCGGCCAGGGGCAGCCGCTTGCCTTCCAGCAGCAGCGGCGTGGCCGCAGCAATGCCTACCAGACGTGGCAGACGCTGCGTGCCCCCCGCGCCCGGCATCAGGCCGAGGGTGGCTTCGGGAAAGCCGAAGCGGGCAACAGGGTTGTCGGCGGCAATGCGGTGGTGGCAGGCCAGCGCCAGTTCGAGCCCGCCTCCCAGCGCGGTGCCGGGCATGGCTGCAGCCACCGGTTTGCCGCCTTGTTCGAGCTGGCGCAGGGCCAGCAGGAAGGGCGTAACGATGGCTTGAACGGCTTTGGGATCAGCCGCCGCCTGCAGTTCCTTCAGATCACCGCCGGCGATGAAGTCGCCCTTGTCTGAACCAATCAAGAGGCCTGTCACGCCGGGGTCGGCCAGCAACTCGGCAGTCTTTTGCGCCAGCAGGCGGTTCAGGTCGCCCGATAGCGTGTTCACCGGGCCTTGGCAGGCGTACATCAGGGCCACGACGCCGTCGCCCAGGTCTTGTTGTCTGATCATTGGCTTCGATCCGTTCTTCAGATGCGTTCGATCAGTGTGGCCACGCCCAGCCCCAGGCCGGCGCACAGCGTCACGATGCCGGTACGGGCGCCGCGGCGCTCCATTTCGTCGAGCAGCGTGCCCACCAGCATGCCGCCGGTGGCCCCGATTGGATGCCCCATCGCGATGGCGCCGCCATTGACGTTGACACGGTCGTGCGGTACCCCGGTCTCGCGCATGAATCTGAGCACCACCGAGGCGAAGGCTTCGTTCACCTCGAACAGGTCGATGTCTGCCAACTTGTAACCCCGTCTGGCAGCCGCGCGGCGCGCCGCTTCCGCAGGCGCCACCAGCATCAGGCAAGGGTCGCAGGCGGTCGTGGCTGAGGCCGTGATGCGTGCACGGGGCTTGAGCCCGAGTTGCCGGCCCACTTCTTCCGAGCCGATCAGAATCGCACTGGCACCATCCACCATGCCGGATGAATTGCCGCCGGTGTGCAGATGATGCAGGCGATTGACCTGCGGATAGCGCTGCTTCACCGTCTCGCCAAAACCGCCCTTGGTGGCCATGTCGGCGAAGGCTGGCTTGAGCTTGCCGAGCGACTCGACAGTGGTGCCGGGGCGCACGATCTCGTCGCGCTCCAGGCAAATGGCGCCATTGAAGTCGCGCACCGGCACCACGGATTTCGCAAATCGGCCTTCGCTCCAGGCGAGGGCGGCCCGGGCCTGGGACTCGGCGGCGTAAGCGTCCACGTCATCGCGCGTGTGGCCTTCCAGCGTGCCCAGCAGGTCGGCGGCCACGCCCAGCGGCGTGAAGTTGGTCGTCGTGTTGAAGAACGCGTCACTGCCCCAGGGTCCGCCAGTGCCAGCGATGGGGATCAACGACATCATCTCCACCCCACCGGCGACCAGCAGGTCGCCGTGCCCGGCCACCACCTTCGCAGCGGCCAGGTTGACGGCGTCGAGGCCGGAGGCGCAAAAGCGGCTGATCACGCTGCCGGGAATGGCGTCGCCCAGCCCGGCGTGCAGCGCCGAAGAACGCGCCAAGTTGGCGCCCTGGTCGTCCACGCCATCGCCCACCCCGAAGATCACGTCTTCGACAGGTAGCCGATCAAACCCGGTGCGGTCGCGCAGGGCGGTGAGCACGGTGGCCCCGAGATCGATGGGCGAGAGGGTGTGCAGCGCCCCGCTTGAGCGAGCGGCGCCACGCGGCGTGCGCACAGCATCGTAAATAAAAGCTTCAGACATATGAGAACCATAGAGAAAACCCTAGACAGGTGCTGTCGTCCGCAACTACGACATGTCCTGTTTTGCTACGACAGCGCAACCCCGGATAGGGCCCCTACTATCAGAGGAACACGCTCTGCGTATGCCTACACATCTAAGGAGACACCATGAAACTGCTCTGGACACGCCGCGCACTCGGCATCGTGATCGCTGCGGCCGCGCTGACCGCTGGCGCGCAGGAGGCTTACCCCAACCGTCCCGTCAAACTCGTGGTCGGGTTTGCGCCCGGCGGCGGCGGCGACAGCGTGGCCCGACTGGTGGCTGAGCACATGGGGCGCACGCTCAAGCAACAGGTGGTCGTCGAGAACCGGCCGGGTGCCGGCACCACGCTGGCACCTGCTGCCGTGGCCGCTGCAGCGCCGGATGGCTATACCCTGCTGCTGGCGCCTGACTCCGTGTTCGGCCCCGACAAAGTGATGTGGGCGCCCAACGCCAAATACGACGAGACCAGCTTCACGCCCATCAGCAAGCTGGCCAGCACCTTTTTCGTGCTGGCGGCGAACAAAGACTTCGGTGTGCGCACGGTCGCCGAGCTGATGGCCAAGGCCCGCGCCGACAAGGGCGAGTTGTTCGTGGCGTCGACGCAGGGGCTCTATCCGGCGCTGATCATGGAGAACTTCAACCGGGCTTCCGGTCTCAAGCTCAACCAGGTCCCCTACAAGGGCGGTGCGCCATCGGTGCTGGCCGTGGTGTCAGGCGAGGTGCCGGTGACGTTCGCGGTGCCGAGCTCCGTGATGCCCATGGTCAAGGACGGCAAGCTCGTGGCATTGGCGGTCACCAGTGCCAACCGCTCTGCGCTGACTGAGGGGGTGCCCACGCTGGCGGAATCGGGCATGCGGGGCTTTGACGTCGGCTACTGGTTCGGCCTGGCCGGACCGGCGGGCTTGCCAGCGGACATCACCCAGAAGCTGTTCGATGCCGCCTCTTCGGCGCTGGCGGACCCTGCCGTGCGCGCCCGCCTGAACACCCTGGGCTACGAGCCCGCGCCTTCGAAGTCGAGCGCGGAATTCCGGGCACAGGCCATCCAGGACGGCGCTGCGCTGCGCAAGATCGTGGAGACGCTGGGCATCAAGGGCAACTGAGTATGCGGCCGCGGTGCGTGGGCACGAAGAGCACATCAGCAACCGCCTCACCCCTACCCAGCGCGCAACGTTCAACCCACTCATCTGCAGGACTTTTCAGGGTCCGGCCCCGTTCGCATACAGGAGAACAGATGTTCAACTGTGAGATGCCCATCGATGGCCAGTCGGTCGGCGCGCGCTCGGCCAGCGCTTTGAAACCATGAACCCGGCGATGGGCAAGCAATGGGCCTTCATACCGAGGGCGAATCCCGACATCGTCGACCATGCCGCCCATCGAGAAGCGCAGCATCTTCAACCACGCACTTTTGGAGCCCGTGGGCCTGGGGGTGGCGATCACCCCTTGGAACTCGCCCCTGCTGCTGGCCGTGAGCAAGCTCGCAGCAGCAATGGCTGCGGGCTGTACGTTGGTGATGAAGCCTTACGAACACGCGTCTGCATCGCTGCTTGAATTTGCCGGGTTGGTCGAGAAGGCCGGGATTCCCCCTGGCTTGGTGAACGTGGTCAAAGGCTATGGCCACGAGATCGGCGACGCCCTCGTGTCGCAGCCGTAGGGGGCGAAGATCGGCTTCATGGGCGGCAGGGTCGACTTCACACGCGTTGTGCAAGGGCTCGATGCCCTGTGGCGCGCAGATTAGCCTGCGTAGGTGCTCGCGTCGTAGTTGCAAACGACAACTTCGCGATGCCATTGTGTCTATCGTTGCACATACAACTTCATCTTCTGCCATGGCACCTATCCATCCACAACGCCACGCCATCGACCGCACCGTTTCGTGGGGCAAGGACGAATACACCAACTGGATGGACGAGAGCATGTCGTGGAAGACGACCTGCTACGTCGGCGACTGGAGCTGGTTGCCGGAGCTGAACGTTCGCGGCCCCGACGCCGAACGCCTGCTCTGCGACTTCACAGTCATCAGCCTGGCGGCTCAAGAGATCGGTCAGGCCAAGCATGCGATCTTCTGCAGCCACACTGACAAGGTGCTGGGCGAAGGCGTGCTGGCGCGCCTGGGTCCGCAAGAGTTCGAGCTCAATGCGTCCGGTCCGGTCAATCTTTGGCTGCAATACAACCTCGCGCGCGGCGGCTACAACGCAGTGGCTGAACTGCGGCGTACCAAGACCAAGCTGCAGGTCTCGGGGCCGAATGCGCTGTACCTGCTGGAAAAGCTCGCGCGGGAAAGCCTGCGCGACATCAAGTTCATGCGCTTTCGCGTCGTGCCACTGGCAGGCTGCGACGTCGCCTTCCTGCGACAGGGCATGGCGGGCGAGATCGGCTTCGAGCTGCATGGCCCGATCGCGCAGCTGGACCAGATGCTGAATGCCATCCTGGAAGCCGGACAGGCGTTCGGCATCCGCCGCCTCGGCTCCCGCACAGCGCTCATCAATCACCTGGAAGCCGGCTTCCCCACGGTGAACCTGGACTATCTCCCCGCCACTGCCGACACGGCGGAGCGCGAGTTCTTCGATCGGTACCACACGCAGCTGGCCCCGATCGACACCATCGAGTGGCGCGTGGGCGTGGCCCGCGTGCTCAAGGTGCGCGGCAGCTTCGAGGGCGACGACATCACCGCTTGGTACCGCAGCCCCGTGGAGCTCGGGTGGGCGCGCAACATCAAGTTCGACCACAACTTCCATGGCCGCGCGGCACTGGAGGCCGAAGTCGCTGCACCCCGGAGCAGCATCGTCGCGCTGGTCTGGAATGCCGACGACGTGCAGGAGGTCTACGCCTCGCACTTCGACGGCAGTCCACAGCCCTGCGAGTACATGGACATGCCGCGTTCGCTGCTGGTGTGCACCTATGCCAGCCGGGTGCTGGCAGGCGGCCGGGACGTCGGGGTGGCCACCTCACGCGGCTACAGCTTCTACTACCGCAAGATGATCTCGCATGGCGTGATCGACCTCGGCTACGCCCTGCCGGGCACTGAAGTCACGGTTATCTGGGGCGAGCCGGGCAAGCGGCAAAAGGAGATTCGCGCCGTCGTCCACCCCTACCCTTTCAAGCGCAACGCGAACCGCGAGACGGACCTCGCGGCGCTGCCCGCGCGCCCTAACGCCTGACCAAAGATGGGGGCAAGAACCATGCGTGCAGACCTCGAAAAGGCCAACGGAATGGCCAATGCGCTGTACCGCCTGCTGTTTGGACTCGCGGTTGCCGTTATGCTCCTCATGGCTGTCCACATCTTCCTGAGTGTTTGCAGCCGCTTGTTTATTCAGGCACCGCGACCGAGGCGGGCGCGATCGGTGTGGTGCCAACCCTGGTTGTCGCAACGTCGCGTCGGCAGCTCAGCCAAGCCTTGCTCTTGAAGGCCCTGCGCTTCTCGGTCCACGCCACTGCGCAGATTCGCTTCATTGCCCGGGATGCCATTCCCTTGACGCACCTGAAGGGCTAATCGGCTGTGCCCACCTTCCTGGCCCCGTTGGTGCAGGGCGAGAACAACGCGCTCTTGTTCATGCTGGCGTCGGTGGTGGATGCGTCGGCCATGCCGACCACCGTCAGCGGCAACACCCATGCGCCGAAGACCATGATCGCGAAAAAGGCGGCGGACCTGATCAAGGCCGCCGCAGCGGCACAAGGCCTCTCGCGCACGGCCTGGCAGGGCACCGACTCAGGGCGCGGGCACGCTGACACAGAAGCTACAAATCCAAAGCCGAAAGATCGCCGGCCGTCTCCAGCGCCCCTATTCGCGCTGCAGCGTTTTGTGCCTGTGCCCGCGTCAGCGGGTCTGTGGCATAGCCCGCGCAATCGATGAACTTGTCCAGTAACTGCTCATCGCTCATGGGCCGCAGCGGATCGCCCAATGGCCGGTCCACGACTTGAAACAAGGTACGGCCATCGCGCAAGCTCAGCCGCAGTGTGCCGCGCAACGCATCTTCCAGGCCACCGGTGCTGCGCACCTCGCAGCCAAAGCGCTGTGCCAGGGCCAGCACCTCCGGGTGCGCCAATGCCTCGGCCGAGAAATCGGCCAGCGTCAGCTGCCCATGCACCAGCGCCGCTGCGGTAGTGAAAGGGATGCTGAACTTCGCGTCATTGGCGGTCTGCGGGCGCTGCTTCTGGGCAGCCGGCGTGCACAGCATGCCGAATGTGGCGCTCACCTCGACCGTTACTTGCTCGATCTCGTGCGCTTGCAGGGCATGCGCTTCGCGCAGGATGAGCGCGGCCTCGACAAAAGGATGCGTGCCCCGACACGAGGGCCAGGGTTTGAAGCTGAGCTTGTCCACTTCCCACGAGTGGCCCAGGCCGCACGTGAGCCGCTCGGCGTCGAAGCGGCCGCCGGTGTACATGGCAAACAGGCCGTGGTCACCCTCGATCGGCCGGTCGTAGCACTGCACGCCGCGGCTGGCCAGCAGCACGGCGGTGATGGCCGCCTGAGCCGCCAACCCATCGCGGATTTCGCGCATGTGCGAGGGCGCATAACCGAAGAAGCCCTTGCTGCAGGTGACCTGGCTGAACGCGAGGGCGAAAGCCTCCACCATCTGCGGCGCATCCAGCCCGAGCAGGCGGCCGGCCGCCGCGACCGCGCCACAGGTACCCAGCAGCGGACGGATCACCCAGCCGCGCGGCGTGTCGTCGTCGCCCATCGCCATGCCGAGGCGGCAGGTCAGATCGGCGCCAACCGCCATGGCGGTGATGAACTCGGCGCCACCGACGTTGCCGCGCAGGTGCGCCGCGGCCAGCGCCGCGGGCAAGGCTGTGCCATTCGGGTGCACCAGGCCAGCGTCGTGCGTGTCCTCGTAGTCCAGCGCGTGCGACATGGCGCCGTTGACAAGGGCCGCCACCGCAGGCGCTGCGCTGAGTTTGTGGCCCAGGATGCGGCAGGGGCCGCTGCCGCTGACGCGCGCAAGGTCGACGAAGGCCGCCGTGACCTGGCCCTGCGTGCCTGCTGCCAGGGCCACGCCGAATGCGTCGACCAGGCTGCGCTTGACCGAGGCCACCGTGCCCTGCGAGAGCTCGTCGAAGCGCACGCCCACCGCATGGCGCGCGAGCGCGAGCGACAGGTCGATGTGCTCACTCATCTTTCTGTCCAGTGCTGAGACGGTCTTGCGCAGCGTGGCGTGCCGGCTGCGAAGCTGCGGCTCCGCCCGCGCCTTGTTGCACGCGTCGAAGCGCTTCTGCAGCACATCGTCTGACTGGCCGAGGGCGCGCGCCTTGTGGCCCAAGCCGAACCGGCGAAATCCGCAGAGGCCCCAGGCTGTCCGTTCACCTGCATGGCGCGCTCAGTCAGCGAGCAGCTTGCGCAGCAAGCGGGTGAGCTGTTCGCGTTCGGATTCCGGCAAGGGCCTGCAGATGCGCGTCTCGTGCTCGCGCACGGCAGCTTCGTAGGCCACCAGCCTGGCCTGGCCGCGCGCCGAAAGCGCCAGCGCCCCAATGCGCTTGTCGCTGGGAATGGGGTAGGTCTCCACCAGCCCCATATCGACCAGGTGATTGACGATTTTCAGCGCCGCCGGTCTGGCGATGTCCAGCGCTCGGGCGATGTCCACCTGCCGCACCCCCGGGTTGGCACCAATGATCGACAACGCGGTGAAGCGTGCGGGGGTGATCTCGTCCTCCTCAAGGGTGACCAGGAAGCTCGCGTAGATCTTGTTGTCCAGACGGCGCACCAAGTAGCCGAAGTAGGACGCCATGTGGTCGACGTCCAAATTAGACGGTGCCGAGTAGGCGTACTGGTCGATCACGCCGCCGTGGCCGACCATGGTGCGCTTGCGCGTCGCGGCAGTGGCTGCCGCAGCGGCGCGCAGCCCCTTGCGAACGGCCGGGCGGTTGTCATTCATGGACAGGTCCTTGGGCATGGCATCAAGCGATGTGCACCAGCTTGGTGCTGTTCTGGACATGATGGTTCGGCAGGGTGACCCGGGCGGGTGCTGCAGTCGGGTTCATGGCGCGCCAGCGCAGGACTGTGGCAAACAGTTCCTGACGCGAGGCCACTCCGAGCTTTTCGTAGGCGCGCATGCGGTACGTGGCCACGGTGGTGGCGCGCAGCTTCAGGTCTTGGGCAATGCGGTTGACAGTGACACCGTCGAGGATGCGCGTGAGAACCTCGCGTTCCCGCCCTGTCAGCCGCGCGCCGAGTTCCGCCACGCCTTCGCTAACGCTGCCGCGCAAGGAGGCCATGCCATCTGTGTCGGTTGCGTAATGCCGGGCGACGCAGCGGGCAAGCAGTGTCGCCACGCCGATCAGACCCTCGATCTGGCGGGCGTCAAAGGGGCCGTGCGCCGAGCCGCGGTACAAGTGGGCCGTGACCCAACACGATTCGCCGGTGCGCACCAGCAGGGTCAGGCGGTCCACCAGCCCGATCGCTTCCATGCACTCCCGGCGGTATGAGCCGATGGGCATTTCTTCGACTGTCTGGCGGGCGACCAGCGTCACGCCCACTGGCCCCGCCGCGGGCTTGCGGTCGATCACCTGGCGCAAGCTGTCCTGGCTAGCGAACTCGCGCGCATGCTGTGCGCCGGAGTGGAACGCCACCCAGGGCCCGCCTTCGGCGGCCCAGGAGAGCAGGCGCGGATTGCGCTGGGCTTCGTGGGCGAACACCGTACACTGCTTGGCCTCGAGCACGGGCCGGACCGCCGCGAGGATGCAGGACGCCAGCGACTCCGGGTCCTGGCTGCCGATCGCGTCGACCAGCGCCGCGACAACTTCCGCGTCCACCATCCGGTGCGGCGAAGACGGTTCCACCACCCATGTCTGCATGCCCTGTCTCCTTCTGAAGTTGGTCGCTACTGGATGTCAAGTTAAGCTTGTTAACCAGGTTAACATTATTGAGTGGCAGGCCACGCGGCGAACATGCGTGAAAACCCGTAGTTCACCTGGCACGTGTGGGGCGAATGCTTCCCGCGGCTGTGTGCAGCCGGACGCGGTGTCCTGTCTAAGCACGACAGGTCGGGTGCCGCGCTTGGGCTAGCATGTGAGCATGACCACATTGGACAGCGCGCCGTATCGCCGTATTGCTCTTGGCTCACGCCAAGTCCACGCAGAGCATCGCGCCGACGGCAGCATCTTGGTGCGGTCCGTCGAACCCCTGGCGTCCTACCCGCGCAAGTTGACGGATCGCCTGCAAGAGGCAGCGCGCGAGTTCCCGGACCGTCTCTTCCTGGCGATACGGGACCGCAGCAGCCCAGATCGCTGGCGCGAACTGCACTATGGCGAAGCCTGGGAGCGCGTGCAGCGAATCGGCCAGGCCTTGCTGGACCGCGGCCTGTCGCAGCACAGGCCCGTGGCCATCCTCAGCGGCAGCAGCATCGAGCACGCACTGCTCGCGCTGGCCGCCATGCACGTGGGCGTGCCGCACTGCGCCATCACCCCCGCTTATTCGCTGCTTTCCGACGACCACGTGAAGCTGCGCCATGTGCTCGACCTGCTAAAGCCCGGCCTGGTGTTCGCGGACGACGCTGCCGCGTTCGGCCGGGCCATCGACCGCACTGTGCCCGACGGCGTGGAACTGGTGCATTCCTTACGCGCATCCCCGGGGCGAGCGAGCACGCCATTCGAGCGTCTGCTCGCGCAGCCCGCTGGCCCGGACCTTGCCGCAGCCAGCGCCAGAGTTGCGCCCGAGTCGGTGGCCAAGGTCCTGTTCACCTCGGGCTCCACTGGCTTGCCCAAGGGCGTCATCAATACCCAGCGCATGGTGGCCTGTAACCAACAGATGTTCGTACAGTCCATGCCGTGCATCACCCAGCAGCCGCTGGTGATCTTGAGCTGGCTGCCCTGGCACCACACATCCGGCGGCAACCAGATGATGGGGCTGACCCTGCACTGCGGCGGAACGTTCTACGTCGACGACGGCAAGCCGCTTGTGGGCGAAGTGGACAAGACAATTGACAACCTGCGGGAGATCGCGCCCACCGTCTATTTCAGCGTGCCGCGCGGCTTTGCGGCGCTGGTGCCTGCCCTGCGCGCTGACGCGGACCTGCGCGCGAATTTCTTCTCCCGGCTTTCGCTGCTGTACTACTCGGGTTCCGCACTCGCCGCATCGCTGGTGAAGGATCTCGACGAACTGGCTGTGCAGACCATCGGTGAACGCATCCCCATGATGTCCGGCTATGGTGCCACCGAGACGGCGCCCGCCGCCGTGGGTGCCAACTGGCTCACCAGCGAGACCGGCTTGGCGGGTCTGCCCCTTCCTGGTTGTGAATTGAAACTGGCACCGGTGGAATCGGGCAAGTACGAGGCCCGGCTGCGCGGACCAAACGTGACGCCGGGCTACTGGGGCCAGCCGGCGTTGAGCGCCAAGCTGTTCGATGAAGAGGGCTTTGCGCGCATGGGCGACGCGCTGTCGTTCGTCGTGCCCGGAGAGATCACGCAGGGGCTGGCCTTCGACGGCCGCATCGCCGAAGACTTCAAGCTGAGCACCGGCACCTTCGTCGGCGTAGGCACTCTGCGTGCGAAGCTGGTTCATGCGGGCGATGGCCTGTTCCTCGATGCGGTGATCGCCGGGGAAGGCCGCGATGAGGTCTGCGCGCTGGTGGTCGTCGATGTGGCGGTGTGCAGTGCCACCTGCGGATTGCCCAACGGTACGCCCCTGAGTGCCCTTGTGGTGCATCCTGCTTTGCGTCTGCGCCTGCAGACAGTGATCGACGACCTCGCCGCGCGGGCGACTGGCAGCTCCACTTATGTGGCGCGGGCCATTTTGCTCGGCGATCCACCGAATGGTGCCGATGGAGAGCTGACCGACAAGGGCTCGATCAATGCGCGTGCGTTCCTGTCCAACCGGCCCACCTTGCTGGACCGCCTGTATGCGCAGCCCGCGGACGCGCAGGTGTGCGTCGCCCGCACGGGCGGCCGCCGCTAGGCCACCGCGGAAAGCCGCCTCATACCACCTGCCAGAAGCGGAACACCGAGTGGTCGGTTTGCCGGTTGGCCGTGCCCACAAACACCGTGCGGTTCATCCAGTCGTGATCGCCCACGGGCGCCTCGAAGAACGGGGACAAGCGCATGTAGTATTCGCTGGAATCCACCGGGTCCAGGCGCTCCATGCGGGCCGTGACCTCCGGCGTGGCGTAGCGGAAGCCGCGGTTCTTTACCAGGATCAGCGTGCCGTCGTCGGCCTGCACCATGTAATTGGCAGTGAACTCTACCGCTCCGTTGGGCCAGTACATCGGGTAGTCACCACCGCTGTGCGGCACCACTTTGCCATTGAGTTTCGGTCCCTTCACCTCGCCGCCGACGACGCCGGTGTAGCCGCGGATGGAGCCGTTGGGCAGGGTGCCCATCTTCACCCGCAGGGAAAACTGCACCCGAAAGGCAAAGGCAAATTCGAGCTTGGGCGCGGGAAGAGTCTCAAAATTGAAGTCGGAAGCGGTCAAGGCAAGGTCCTCAGTTGGGATCAGGTTAGTCGAGGCTAGAGCACCGTGTAGTAGCGGATCACGTTGCCAATTTCCAGGCGTGCGCCCACTCCGATGAACAGGTGGCGGGTGAGCCAGTCGTGCGGGCCCGGCGGCGTCTCAAACGTGGGCGAGCAGCGGAAGTAATAAGACGCGGGGTCGACGCTCATCCCGGGTGTCAGCTTGTAGAGCTTCTCCATCACGTCGGGCGGTCCATGGCGGTAGCCGCGGTTCTGAATGTAGATGAGCGTGCCGTCGTCTTCCTGCATGAAGTAGCGGGCATCGAAGCAGAAAACGCCGTCGGTGCGCACGTGCGGGAACTCACCCCCGTGGTTGAGCACCTTGCCGCGCAGCTTTGGACCTTCGAACTGGCCGTCGACCACCGGCACCGACAGCCGCGCCCCTCCCACCGGTGGGTTCTCCATACGAAGGCGCGGTGCCAGCGTGAGCCGCGTCTCGAAAGCAAACTCCAGGCGCGGGAAGAACGGGTCATCAATGGTCATGCGACGACGATATCAGCGCCTGCGCCGCAGGGCTGTCCTATTCGGCTACGACAACGCACTTGTCGTACCTGGATAGGACGGCGGCCGCTTGCGGCGGGTGCTATCTTGCCCAACAAACCCGAGGAGACCATGCCCATGCGCCGCTACCTGCTCACCATTCTTGCCGCCGGTGCGCTGGCCACGCTGGCCGGCCCAGCTGCCCACGCGCAACGGCTGCCCGCCGACAAGCCCTTGCGCATCGTCGTGCCCTATGCCCCTGGCGGCACCACCGACCTGCTTGCGCGTCAGATCGGCACGCGCTTGGCCGACATCCTTGGCCAGCCGGTGGTGATCGAGAACAAGCCGGGCGGGGGTGGCACCATCGCTGCCGCGTACGTGACTGCCGCGCCAGCCGACGGGCTGACGCTGATGCTGGGCGGCATGGAGCTGGCCACCGCGCCTGCCCTGATAGGCGACAAGGGCATTGCGGCCGCCCGCGAGCTCACGGGCGTGGCATCGCTCACGCTCGGGCCGCTGGTGCTGGTGGTGAATCCGCAGAAGACCCCTGCGAAGACACTGTCTGAACTGCTGGTGGCCGCCCGTGCGCAGCCCGGCGGCATGACCTACGCTTCCGCCGGCAATGGCAACGTGACACACCTGTTCGGCGAGATCTTCAAGCGCTCAGCCAGGATCGACGTCCAGCACGTGCCGTACCGCGGCGCCGCCCCGGCGTTGACGGATCTGCAGTCGGGCCAGGTGAACATGATGGTGGCCGGCACCGCGAGCGTGCGCCAGCTCGTGGCAAACGGAAATCTGCGCGCGCTGGCCATAACGGGCCGCGATGCAGCGGCCGCCGGCTTTCCCAATGTGCCGACATTCGAGCAGGCCGGCATGCCGATGCCGGATACCGATTTCGGCGCATGGACGGGCCTGTTCGCGCCAAAGAACGCGCCCCGCGACGCGATCCGGCAGCTCAACCAGGCCGTCAACACCGCCCTCAATCTGCCGGAGTTGCGCGCCCAGCTGGCCGCCATGGGGCTGACTGCGGAACCGTCGAGCCCGGAGGCGCTGCAGACGCTGCTGACCAGCCAGATCCAGGCCTGGACGCAGCTGATCCAGCAATCCGGCATCAAGGTGGAGTGACGATGGGCCAGGTGCAGCTTTGCGTGGAGGCGGGCGTCGCTCGGATCACACTCGACGCGCCATCCATGAACGCGCTGGACCGCGACATGGTCACTCGGCTCGGCCTGATCCTGGCGTCTTGCCAGGCGGACGATACGGTGCGGGCCCTCGTGTTGCAGGGTGCGGGGAGCCATGCCTTCAGCGCCGGCTCCGACTTGGCCGAGCTGCGTGGCCTGATCGCCCAGGGCCACGACGCCTTGGCGGCCAAGTTCACTCAAGACGACACGGTGTTCAGCGCGCTCGCCCACTTTCCCAAGCCGACCGTGGCGGCGATAGAAGGGGCCGCGGTGGGTGGCGGCCTGGAATTGGCCGCGTGCTGCGACCTGATCGTCTGCTCGCGCAACGCGAAGCTGGCGCTGCCCGAGATTCGGCTGGGCGTGTTCCCGGGCAGTGGTGGCACAGTGCGCGTCACGCGGCGCATCGGGCCGGGGCGAGCCCGCCGCATGATGTTGCTGGGCGACGCCATCGAAGCGCAGGCAGGCCTGGACTGGGGGCTGGTCGATTGGCTGTGCGAAGCTGGCGAGGCCGCCAGCGTGGCCATGGCGCTGGCCACGCGGCTGGCGTCCGGGCCTAGGCAGGCGCTTGAGGGCTGCAAGGCCTCTGTCAATGCAGCGATGGACCAGGACGAACGCGCGGCGCTCGCATTGGCACGGCAATGGGCCGTCGACCTGGGGTTCAGCGAGGACCTGGCCGAGGGGCTGCGGGCTTTCGACGAGAAGCGGCGGCCAGTGTTCCGGTGAACGGCAGTGGCCGGGGACCTTTCTGCGCCCCGCGCTGCACTTGTCTTGCTTGTGCATGAGGCGCTCTCAGAATGAGACCGCCAAGTAGACTCCCTGTCGAAACGCTTCCCAGCCCACACGCTCGCGGGCCTAGCCTGTGCGCTGGCCCCCTTGCGCGGGCAGCGGACGCCTGCCCTGTCCGGCCAGTGGGCTTCCTCGTCGGCGCCCCCCGGGCGGCGACGCCGACAGCATTGCTCGCCTGCTGACAAAGCAGCAGGCGGCACAGCGGGGTCTGCTAGGGTCGGTGGTGCGTTTGGTGGACCCGGAGCCCCATCACTTCTGGGTGTAAATCTGATCAAAGCTGCCGCCATCGGCAAAGTGGGCTTTGTCGGCTTTTTCCCAGCCGCCAAATGCCTGCTCGATGGTGAACAAGTTCAGCTTGGGAAATTGCTTGGCGTACTTGGCTTGGGCCTTGGCCGAGATCGGGCGGTAAAAGTGTTTGCCCGCCAGGTCCTGGCCTTCGTCGGTGTAGAGGTATTCCAGATAGGCCTGGGCCACAGCGCGGGTGCCTTTGCGGTCGACGTTTTTGTCGACCACGGTCACGGCAGGCTCGGACAGGATGCTGATGGACGGGTAGACCAGGTCGATCTTGTTGCCAAATTCTTTTTCCAGCAGGTTGGCTTCGTTTTCCCAAGAGATGAACACATCGCCCTGGTTGCGCTGGGCAAAGGTGATGGACGAACCGCGCGCCCCGGTGTCGAGCACCGGCACGTTTTTGTAGAGTGCGGCCACAAAGTCTTTGGCTTTGTCGTCACTGCCCAATTTGCGCTTGGCGAATTCCCAGGCGGCGAGGTAGTTCCAGCGGGCGCCACCCGATGTTTTGGGGTTGGGCGTGATCACGCTGATGCCAGGCTTGACCAGGTCGTCCCAATCGCGGATTGCCTTGGGGTTGCCTTGGCGCACCACCAGCACGATGGTCGAGGTGTAGGGCGAGCTGTTGTGCGGCAGACGCTTTTGCCAGTCTTTGGGAATCAGCTTGCCGTTTTTGTGCAGCGCGTCGGTGTCACCGGCCAAGGCCAGGGTGGCCACGTCAGCATCCAAGCCGTCAATGATGGAGCGCGCTTGCTTGCCCGAGCCACCGTGCGACTGCTTGAAGCTCAGGTCTTGGCCGGTTTTGGCTTTCCAGTGGGCGGCAAAGGCCTTGTTGAATTCGACGTACAGCTCACGGGTCGGGTCATAAGACACGTTGAGCAGGCTGATGGGCGCTTGCGCTTGCACCGCCAGACCCGACACGGTCAAGGTCAGCAGCGCAGCGAATTTGAGAAAAGGGCGTTTTGTTTTCAAGGGAGCACTCCAAAAATACACATCAAAGAACTGATGGGATGGATTCTGGAAGCGATCCGTTAAAACTCAAACGACTGTTTTTTTATTTCTTAATGAGGGAATCATCTATGAAGGCTTTCTTGCACCCGCATGGCGTTCACACCGCGCCTCAAGGAGCCGTTAACCACCGCTTCAACACCGTGGCATTGGGTGGGCCAATCACACGTTGCGTCTGACCTCGGGCGTCGATCAGCACCACATAGGGCGTGACGTTGGGCCACGTCGGATCGACTGCTTGGCGGATGGCGGGCTCGAACCCATCAAAGGCGTACATCTGAGTCATGCCCTGGAAGTGCGAGGCATGGCGCAAGGCCTGTGGGCCCGCCACATCCATCATGACGGCATTGAGTTCGGGTTTGTCTTTGCGTTGTTGCACGGCCTTGTGCAGCACCGTAAAAGCAGCCGGGCAAGTGCTGCAGTAAGAGGTGGTGAACAAATAAGCCGCAGGGCGAGGGCCGTGCTGCAAAGCATGCGCCCAGGTTTTTTCGTCGAAAGGCAACACCGTGCGCGGGGTCGATGCCTTGGATTGGCCCTGAGGGTGTGCGTGCTGGTGTGTTTGCGCCCAAACCGCCGAGGCACTCAAGCCGAGTGCAGCGCTACAGATGGCGAGTGCCGTGAATTTAAAAACGGAGTTCATGGACTTGCGTCTCCTGTGTGTTGCGCCACACCACCACCATGCGCGAGCCACTTTGGGCCAAGCGTGGGTGGTCGTTGTAGCCCGTGGCTTGGCCCAGGGTTTTGAGCGTGAAATTTTGCCCGCCATCGGCTGATAGCCAGGCTTTGAGAGAAGTCACAGCGCCTTCGCTGCTGCGCCAGACCACCGCCACGTTTTGGCCATCGGCCAACACATCGGCATGCTCGGCGCGCGCATCGGGCAACACGCGCAGGGTTTCGGTCAGCGGCTCACCTTGCGTATTGAGGCGGGCATAGCGCACAGCGGCTTGGTCTTGACCATTGACTTTGCGGATACCAAACCAGACGGTGTGGTAACCCGTTGGATGGCCGCCTGCATTGAGCGCCAAACCAGGCCCATGGTGCGGGCAAGCGTTGATTTGCCAGTCGTCGTGCGAGCTGCGGGTGATGCGGTTGGCCGGTGCGCCCACAGGGGCAAAAGCATGGTCGCGAATGCCGCCCTCAAACACATGCCGCCAAGTGGCTTGCAACTGCCCTTGCGGGTTGCGGGCCAAACCGATGCGGCAGCACTCGCACGAATGGTCGGCCAGCTTGGTGTCGGGGCCAAAGGTCAGACCGCCGTCCTTGGACTCGTTGCGGTAAATCGCGGCACCCGCATATTTCTGTGTTGAGCCCTTGGGGGGCTGATCGCGCTTGTCCACCCACAGTGTGTGCAACACACCTTGCGCGTCAAAGGCCACCGAATCAAAACGGTGGGTGATTTCCTGCCGATCCTGGTGCACCGTGAAGGGCGCACTGAATGTTTGCCCACCATCGCTGCTGCGCAGCATGCGAATGAAGCCCGTGTAGGGTTTGGCCAACGGCATGGTGTAGCTGATCACGGCCCAGCCTTGGGGGCCAAACACGATCTTGGGGCGGCTCTCGCCATCGGCCGCACTCGGGTCGGCTCCGGTGTTCAGGATACGTGCTTCGCTCCACTGCACAGCGCCGCCCAAAGGCGTGCTTTGCACAAAGAGTTGCGCCTGCGCATTCAAACCCACCACCCACAAACGGCCATCGGGTGCAATGGCTGCGCCCGTGGCCAGTTGCGGGCGTTGGTGGCGGTGCTGTGCCGATGCAACAGGTTTGTTGGCTTCTTTGATCGCTTCTTGAGCTCCAGCCTGCGGCAACACACACAGCCCGGTCATCACCAGACCCAACACGGCACACCAACGGTTAAAGAGGTTCATGGGCTTCTGTTCCAAAAAGAGGAGATTGAATGAGAGGCTGGCGAAGTCATCGTCACTTTAAACAAATCATCGCCAGCCGGACTTCACGTCAGCGTTGACCCAAAGATTTGGTCAGGCCCACCATCACGCTGCGCGGGGCACCTGCTGCGTAGGTGTTTTGCGTGTTGGGTGTGTAAGCGCCACTTTTGTAGCTGCTGGACGCATTGTCCGAGTACAGCTTGTCGGTCAGGTTACGTACCTGGCCCCAGACTTCCCAGCCATCGGCGAGCTTGTGGCTGGCCGTCAGGTTGAGCAGGGTGTGACCCGCGTAACGCACCGTGTTGGCATTGTTCATCCAATAGCTGCCTTGCTTGACCAAGCCCAAAGCCACGCGCGAAGACGGTGTGAACTTCCAGCCGACTTGGGCGGTGATGGTGTGCTTGGGGGCCTGTGGCATGTCTTTGCCCGAGTAGTCTTCGATGGCGCCCACTTTGTCACTCACGCGGTAGCTCACAAAAGTGTGCTCGGCCCAAGTCGCTCCCACGCGCCAATCCCATTCACGCAACTCTTGGTTCAGGCTCAACTCCAGGCCTCGGCTGCGGGTGTTGCCCGCGTTTTTGTTGAAGCTGTTGCCGATCTCCGAGGTGTAAGACACGATGGTGTCTTTGCCGCTGAGTTGGTAGAGCGCCGAATCGAGGCGAATGCCCGAGGCCAACAAGGCACGCCAGCCCACTTCCACGTTGTCGTAGGTGGCCGAGTTCAATTCTGGAATGGCGGTCTTGCCGTACAGCTGGCTGACTTCGGGCGGTGTGAAGCCCATGCTCAGGTTGCTGTACAGGCTGCTAGTCGGGCTGATGGCATAGGTCGCGCCCAGCTTGGGGCTGAACTTGGCGAAGCTGCGCACCTCGTTGGCGGCACCGTAGTTGGCCCCGGGTGTCAGGTTGTTTTTGAAGTCGTAGCGGATGCGGTCATAACGGCCACCTGCCACCACACGGATTTTCTCGCTCGGGCTGAACTCCAGTTGTGCAAACAGCGCATCGTTGGCAATGCCCGCGCCGTAGTTGCGCACACCACTGGGGTTGGCCACGCTGTTCAAGGTGTAGCTGACGTAGCGGCCAGTCGGCACATCACGCACCACGGCCAAGTTGTCCGACACATAGTCGTTCTGGCTGCGGTCAATGTAGACGCCCGTGACCAAGCGGGCACGCAGCCATTCGAGCTTTTGCTCGTGCTTCACGTCCACGCCCAGCGACTCAACGTGGTTGTTGTTCAAGGTGCCCTTGCAGGTGGCACCCGTGCAACCCGAGATGGTGTAGTTGGGCAATTGGCCGTGATCGTTGTTGCGGGCAAACAGCGTCACCGTGGTCAAGCCACCTTGGGTGGTTTCGCCTTCCCAAGCCAAGTTGGCGCGGGTAGTTTTGTCTTTGCGCCAGGTGAAGGTGTTGATGCTTTTGCCGGGGTTGCTGCGGAAGTCGTTTTCAAACAAGCTGCCGGGCGTGTCCGAGTCCAGATTCGTGTGCACCAGCGAGGCACGCAGCCAAGACTTGTCGCTCAGGTTGTAGTCGCCACGCAGTGTGAAAGAGTCTTTTTTGCCGCCGCTGTACTGCTGCCAGTTGTGGGTATCGCGTTGTGAGCTGTAGTGCGAAAACCGCAGACCCAAATCACCCCAGGTGTTGCTCGCACCCGAGTCCACACGGGTAAAGCCATCGGTGTTGTCGTGGCGAATGCCCACATAGCCTGTCGGTGTGCGTGAAGGTCGTTGCGTCAAAAAGTTGACCGCGCCACCCACGGCGTTGCTGCCATACAGCGACGAGGCCGCACCTTTGACCACTTCAACACCGCCCGAGCCGTTCATGTTGCTTTCGTTCAGGGCGTTGTGGTTGAACACGCCCAGCGGACGGATCGGGATGCCATCTTCCAGGTACTGGTAGACCGCGTTGGTGCTGATGGGCTGGCGAATGGCCATGCTGTGCTGCTCGTTGCCCAGATCGTTCCAGTGCACGCCAGGAATGCGGTTGATGATCTCGCCCACCGACTTGGGCTTGTCGGCGTCCCACTGGGCGCGGCTGACCGCCCCAATGGACACGGGGGTTTCGGACAGTTTGGTTTCGGAGCGCGAGCCCGACACCACGATGGTGTCCAGCGCTGTTGAGGTTTGGGCCACAGCGTGGCCACTCAGGCTGGAGAACAGGCCAAGCACGGCCAAAGACAATGGAGAAAGAGAGAGGGGATTTTTCATGGCAAGTTTCAAATGGATCGGTCACGACCAGCACACAGGGCCGCAGTGACAACAAGCGCCGAACACCTGGCGGTGTTCAGCCCGGTTCAACAAGGATCAATTCGAAACGGGCGGCCCGCGAGAGGGCAAAGGCGGGGCCGTGCGTGCGGTCAGCACGGCCTCGGGCAAACGCTGCACGATGCGCGCGCGGGCATCGGGCACATGGGCCAGATCGGCCACCGTGGGTGGCGGCAGGGCGGGCGTGGCGTGGGCGCACAGCGGGCAGTCCATGCTGCTGCGCACCTGGGCATCACCGCCCTCGCCTTGCACCACTACTTTCATGAGGCCCATGCTGGAACACACCACCCCCATGGTTTTGGGCTGCAGCGTGGCCGCCAAAACCGAGACCCCCACAAACAGCACGTACCAGACCAGCACAAGGCGGGTCAGGCGGCGCAGCTGAGTCATGAAGGACATGTTGTTGGGCAAATCTTTGCTGAGTGATCAGACCGATCAGTGCTTGTGCATCTGGCCTGCGCCATGGTTCATGGCCGGTGCAGCGGCCGTGCGGGCGGGCACTTTCAATTCAACCGATTGGCGCTTGCCATCTTTGCCTTCCACCACCAGCGTCACCGGCACCGTGTCACCGTCTTTGACTTGGCCTTTCAGGTCCATCAGCATGACGTGGTAACCGCCAGGCTTGAGCTCAACTGCTTTGCCTGCGGGCAAGGCCAAGCTGGGGACGGCACGCATTTTCATGACGCCACCGTCCATGGCCATTTCGTGCACCTCGACCACACCGGCCACCGGCGACTGGGCCGACAGCAGTTTGGCGTCTTGCGCCGATTGCAATTGCATGAAGGCGCCGGTGGCCTTTTGCTGAGGCACGGTGGCGCGCACCCAGGCGTCTTTCACGGTGACCTGCGCTTGGGCTACCAAGGACACGGTCATGGCCAGGAAAAGGGCAGACACAGACAAAGTGGGACGGAACATGGATCACTCCTGGTGGTTATCGAACAGATGAAGGGGCAAAACAGTACGCTCGGCAAACCCCATTGATCGGGGCGCAAAGGCACAGGAGACGCCGAAACCGACTCAGCCCCCCAGCGTTTCAGGGGGCGGCGTTTCAGGCGAAAAAGATGGGGGTGCGCGGGCTTGCCAGGGCTGCCCCAGCAAACTGGCCAGCCGAGCGGCTGACAAGGGCTGCAAAACATGAGACAAGTTGCCCGTTGGCCAAGGTGCCAACAGGTCGACCACCGGGGGCGCGATCAGGGGCAAGCAGGCGGGGCAGTCGAGCGCGGTATGTGCGACCACGCCATCCACATCGGCACCTGCAGCGTCCGCCTGCACCAATTTCACGCCGCCCATGGCGCTGCAAACCAGCTGCACGGCCTCTGGCTTGACCAGCGGCGAAGCCACCGCTGCCCCGACAAACAACACAAACCACACCAGCACAAAGCGGGTGAGGAGATGGGCGTTGCGCAGGGATTGCAGGCTGAACATGGCACCAATTATCCCATGACCTGCTCCCGTCATCTGAGTGACCCCAACTTTCAGGAGTATTGCTAAGCTCAAGACACAAAAACCCTTTTGGAGACTCCCATGCTCACACTCTGCGGCTTTGCGGCCAGCAATTACCACAACAAAGTCAAATTCGCCCTGCTCGAAAAAGGTGTGCCTTTTGAAGAAGAACTGGCCTGGGTGGGTGCCACCGACATGGCGGCCAGCCCTTTGGGCAAGGTGCCCTACTTGAAAACACACCAGGGCGTCATGTGCGAGTCGGCCGTGATGCTCGAATACATTGAGCAGCAATACCCGCAAAGCCCCCTCTTGCCTGCAGACCCGTTTGCCGCCAGCAAGGTGCGCGAGCTGGCCTTGTTTTTAGACCTTCACCTGGAATTGGTCGCCCGCAACCTCTACGCCGAGGCATTTTTTGGCGGCAAAGTGAGCGACTCGGTGAAAGAAAAGACCGCTGCCCAGCTCGAGAAGAACATCGCCGCTTTTGCCCAACTGGCCCAATTTTCACCGTTCGTGGCGGGCGAGACCATGACGCTTGCCGACTGCGCCGCCGTGGCCCACCTGCCCTTGGTCGCAGGCGCCACCAAACTGGTTTTTGGCCGCGATTTTCTGGCCGGCCTTCCGGTGCGTGAGTACCTCAAACACATGGGCGAGAGGCCCCACATGCAAAAAGTCAACGCCGATCGCAAAGCCAACATGGAGATGATGCTGGCCCGCATGAAAGCCAAATAAGCCCTTGGCACGCCAAAGCAGGCGCTGGCGGCTCAGATGCTCGGGGGGTGTTGTGCATTTGCAAAGCCTTCGTTGACCTGGGTCAATACCGATTTCATGCATGCGGTTCAGCATGCGGGCAT